>CAZQGB010000001.1:0-80526 GCA_964592615.1 uncultured Isosphaeraceae bacterium
AATAGCGGGGACAGGATTCGAACCTGCGACCTTCAGGTTATGAGCCTGACGAGCTTCCAGACTGCTCTACCCCGCAATCGGGTGGGTAATTATACTCCAAGTGGTTGAATTGTGTCCAACTTGACGATGATTTAAGTATGAGTTTGTTGCAGAGAATTGATTTTGGATGGTTTTACCTTATATGCGGTCTTGTCCTCACGATTTCTGCAATTGTGATTCCTGCCCATCAAGATTTGCAGGAACTTCAAGCCAAGAAAGTTGTTATTGAAGAGAATCTCTCTGATTTGGAGTATCGCGTTGAGATTTATAATTCTTTCCTTCAAGATTTACATGAAAATGACCCTGAATTCAAACAACGGATACTAGATATGCAACTCAACCTACAGGCACAAGGTACTCCTGTAGTTATTGATGCCTCGGCTTCTCAAACACCTTTGGAATGGGTTGCACAACGTGCTCGCAGAGACCGCAAGGTAAACATGCAAGTTGAACAATCTTCAATTCTCTCAGGACTTTCTACTGGAAGAAGCCGCCTGCTCCTTATTGGAGTTGGAGCTTTTGCTATGTTTATTGGCTTCCTGAAAGGCTCCACTCATTCAACTACTGATTCTGCTGATTGACTTTTTGGTAAAAAAAGAATTTCAGCAGGTCGTGATGTACTTTGTAAAAAGTGGCATATGCTTCCACGCATGTCATGGAATATAGAAGAAATTGAAGATAACGCTTTGCGACTTATAAGTGTAGATGGACTTGGTGGAGCCACACTAACTGCACTAGTGGAGCAGGCGGGTGGGGTAAATGAAGCAGGCGATGCTGTGTTTTTTGGTCATGCACAAGATTGGCTGCCAAAGGGAGCGTGCGATATGTTAAGGGAACGAATGCAACGTATGGAAGTCGACCCTGCTCGATGGTCTGCTGAAGCAGTGGAGGCAAAATTAGTTCTTGTCACGGATGACGATTTTCCTCAACTTTTGTCGCCGCTCCCCGCCTGCCCTAGTGCTTTGTGGTTTCAAGGCGACTTAGATGCAATCAGTCTTGCATCAGTTGGAATTGTCGGTTCAAGACGTTGCTCATCGTACGGACTTGAACAGTCAGAATTATTCTCAAAAGAAATTGTTTCTTCTGATTTGGCAATTATCTCAGGTGGGGCAAGGGGAATTGATGCAGCTGCACATCGAGGAGCTATTAACAATGGTGGAAGAACAGCAGTCGTGCTAGGCTCTGGTTTAAGTGTGTTATATCCGCCTGAACATAAGAATCTCTTCAAAGAGATTGTCAGCCAAGGAGGAATTGTGTTAAGTGAGTTCCCATGTCATTGGGCACCTAGACCAGCATTTTTCCCTCGAAGAAACAGGATAGTTTCTGGCTTGTCATCAGTAATTTTAGTTGTAGAGGCAGCTCGTCGTAGCGGGGCTTTGATTACTGCAAGGATTGCAGTCGAAGAGCATGGCCGGCAAGCATTCGCAATACCAGGTCGACTTGGGGATACGGCATCTGCTGGGTGTGTGCAAACAATTCGCGATGGGTGGGTGGGTATCGCAATCAGTCCAGAGGACATTATTGAAGAAGCGGTGCAAGCTTGGGGACGACTTGCAGGCGTTAATAACTTCGAAGCACTCCAGTGATTACACCTTGAACTTGGCAACTGTCAACAATGATTGGATTAAAATCAGGGTTTGCTGGTTGTAAACGGATAGAGCCATCTTCTTCTTTGAAAAATGTTTTTAAAGTTGTTTCGCCATCTGGCAAGAGTGCTACAACTCGATCTCCATTTCTTGCAGTAGATTGTTTTTGTACAAGGACAAAATCACCACAGAGGATGCCTTCATCCTTCATTGAATCTCCTTCTACTTCAAGTGCAAAAGTTTCATTACGCTGCCCAACCCTTGGGCCAAACATGTTTGTAAGGTCGAGAGTTTCCCTGTCCTCGCACCGTTCAATTGGCATCCCAGCAGCGATGCGCCCCACCAAGGGAAATCGCATCGCTGCGTTTTCATCTTCCTCGTATTTCTTCGTCAGTGAATCAGCAATCGATAAAGAGCGTGCTCTGTTGGGTTCTCTTGTGAGAGCGCCTTTCCGAATCAAAGCTTCGACTCTCTCGAATACAGTGACTTTGCTTACGCCGATTTGTTGTGCTAGTTCTTGCATTGTTGGCGAGTATCCATGATTGCTTTGGCAATCTCGGATGAGCTCGAGAACTTCGAGTTGTTTTGGTGTGAGGTTCATCGTCATGATCCTTTAAAGTTGTTGTCGTTCGTCCAAAGAGAGTGAGTTGATTCACAATGCGAAACACACGTTCCGCTTTGAAATGTAAGTCAGTGACAATGCAAGCAAGTTTACTTCTTCGTGGCTTGCGTTTTGGAGTTTCCTGCATCGATACATGTGCAAGCACATCAGTTGCTGCTGCTGCAGGTGAAAAAAAGACGCGGTCAATTTTGAAAAGGCGGTCAAAAAAGGTTCGATGTCTTGCATTTCGATACGTCGGTGGTGGAGTGGAAGGGCTGCCGCCTTCAACAGCGATGATTCTGCTACCTTCAGCGTAGTACGCCGTGCCGTACGTTTGATTTGGTCCAAGTTGTAATAGTGGTGATTCCATAATGAGTCTGCTCCAATCTTCTATAAGGGTATCGGCAGATATGTACGGTATATGTTAGGCAAACATAACCATAATGTCAAATCAATTTCGAAAATGCTATTCTACGCGTGTGAGCAGCGATGAATCAGTAATTCAAACAGACCCTTGGATGCTAGATTCAAGAATTACGTACTTAAATCATGGTAGTTTCGGTGCTCGAGTAAAGTCGATTTTTGATTATCAAATGGAATTGAAGCGAGAATTTGAGTTTTCGCCGGTCAATTTTCTAGATCGACAACGAAGCCGAGTTGACGAAGCGAGGCAAATTGTTGCGGCATTTTTAGGAGCTCAACCTGATGGTTTTGGCTTTGTAGATAATGCAACAACTGGAATTGGGTGTGTAGTGAACTCCATCGCCTTCGCCCAAGGAGATGAAATACTAACGACAAATCATGTCTACAACGGTGTTCGTCAAGTATTAACGAAGAGAGCAGATGAATCCGGATGCTCTTACAGAGAAATTGCAATTCCTTTACCTCTGAATGATTCAGAGGAGATTGTTCAAGCAATTCTAAGATCATTAAATGATGAAACAAAACTGCTTGTTATCGATCATGTCTCTTCCGCTTCTGCGATTCTTTTTCCAGTGCATGAAATAGCCCGTGTTTGTGGTGAAAAAGGCATATTATTGCTTGTTGATGGTGCGCATGCTGCAGGTATGCTCGACTTGAATATAGATAGTATTGGATGCGACTGGTATGTTGGTAATTTACACAAGTGGGTGTGCGCGCCAATTGGTGCTGGATTTGTATGGACTTCAGAGCGACATCGTAAAACCACTCACCCAATGACTGTTAGTCACTGGCTGTATCAAGGATATGTACAAGAGTTTAATTGGCAGGGCACAAAAGATATTTCTGCGTGGTTAACTGCCGCTAAAGCGGTGCAGTGGGGATCGGAGATTGGGTGGAGTCATATTCGCCAACACAATCACGCACTAGTTACTCGGATGCATGCATACCTAACTGATATGTGGGATGTGGAGCCATTCTCACCATTAGATGGTTCAATGCTTGGCAGTATGGCAACAGTGGCCCTGCCAAAGTATTGCCCCTCCAAGATGGATCAATGTGTAGCGCTCAGAGATGAACTCTACCTTAGGAACTGTATAGAAGTCCCAATATTTGAATTCCAGAGCAGGGGAGTAGTGAGAATTAGCGCCCAACTCTACTTAGATTTCAACGACGTAAAAGCTCTAAATGCCGCAATAAATGACATTTATATCTCGAAATAGCAATTTTTTCATTTTTTTTGCTAAAAAACGAACCTTTTTATTGACACGCCTTCTTATCTAGTGCAAATTACATATGTCCGTTAGCCGGATATATAACACACTGATTGTTTACCTGAGAAGGTAAGGGATCAATCATCTTTTTTGCGGAAGCAAAAATTGTGATTTAGCCGAGTTCAAAAGGTGTGTCAAGGGACGGGCAAGCCGTGAGAATTCGGCATTGTTAGGATCAGTATCTTGTTGATACTGAGAAAATGTAAGGGAACATAACCTTGACCTGAGAAAGAGGTTGTGCAACAGACAAACGCTTCCACGTCCTGTTGCTTGGTTAATCTTCAGTTTCCCAAAAGATTGGGCTCTTGGCCGGCAAGAGCCCTTTTTCTTTGCGCGTACTTAATTGCATACTTACTAGTTTTGCCAATCTGGCTCAGAGCCAACTTGGCTCAGAGCCAAGTTGGCTCTGAGCCAGGTTGGGAAGGGAAGCAGCGCCAAGGAGGCCTGCATCTGGACCAAGTGTCGTGATGCAAAGTTCGCACTGCTTGCAGTGCGAAGGAAAAACATCAGAGAGAAATTGATGGCGTATCACTTCTACATATGGTTCACCAAGTGCTTCGACAAGCCCACCACCTAAAACAACGGTGTCGAGTGAAAGAAGCGTGACCACGTTGGCAATCGAAGATCCAATCCTAGAAGCTCCATCATTTACTGCTTGAGTAATCTGTTTGCTATTTCCATAGCCATTTGCAATTGTTGTAGTGTCGAGTTCAGGCATTTGTAGAAGGCGTTTGAGCCCACTTCTGCTGGCAAACCCTTCGAGTACGCGCGGATTTTCGGAGCGTGTATATTCACTGATACCCATTCCAAATTCACCACCCGTGCCAAGGGGTCCCCTCCAAATAGTTTTGTTTAGGATGAGCCCGCCTCCAATTCCAGTTCCAACCCAGACTGCGAATAATGAATCGCTTTTGATGCCAGTGCCATAAGAAAACTCGCCCCACGCAGCAGCGGTTACGTCATTTTCAATGACAACCTTGCATTGAAGTTCGTCCGAAACAAATTTCGCAAGAGGGGCATCGTCCCAATCCAAATTTTCAGCTCGAAGAACTATTCCTTTGGCTACATTCACACTGCCCGCAACCGAAATCCCTACAGAGGTAATATCAGTGCCAACTAACTCTTTAATTGCCTTACAAGTTTGAGCAGCAACTGCTTTAAAATTGCCGAGTGCTTGTATAGGTTGATGAACTCGTTCAACAACCTTCCCATCTTTAACTCGTCCTACAAGTAAGTTTGTTCCTCCGATGTCTACACCAATCATGAGCAACACTCTGGTGTATGCGTGTGGAAGTCTGTTTCAGATTCAAACATTTGAGCTATTCGAAGGAGCTTTACATCATCATGCCATGGGCCTTGTAAATGTAAACCAATTGGTAGTCGGGCTCCATGCTCCTCAGAAAATCCGCAGGGAATTGAAATTCCGCAAATTCCTGCAATATTTGTATTTGCTGTGTAGACATCATTCATGTACATAGAGACGGGATCTGTTTTTTCGCCAAGTTTAAATGCTACTGTAGGTGTTGTTGGTCCAAGAATGACATCACATTTAGAAAATGCCTCTTTATATTCTTCGCATATTAGACGGCGAATTTTCAAAGCGTTATTGTAATACGCATCGTAATATCCACTACTAAGAACATAAGTTCCAAGCATGATTCGTCGTTTCACTTCTGCTCCAAAACCTTCTGCCCTGCTTTTTGCGTAGAGCTCTATCAAGTCTTTGCAATGTTCACGTGTTCGGTGACCGTAACGAATGCCATCGTATCGAGCGAGGTTGCTCGATGCTTCAGCTGGAGCAAGAACGTAATACGTCGAAACGCCAACATCAGTCAACGGCAAGTCGATGTCGACAATTGTTGCCCCGATTTTTTTATAGGTTTCAATTGCAGCGGTAATTGCTTCGTTGATTGCTGGATCGTTTTGGTCGCCTCTATACTGCGATGGAACGCCAATGCGTAAATTGTCAATTGGAATGTTTAGGTTCTCAAGGAAATCAGGAAGTGGTTCTGGGTTAGATGTTGAATCGAACTCATCGTGTCCTGCAATGACTTGCATAATTTGAGCGGTGTCCTCAACAGACTGGGTGAAAGTGCCAATTTGATCTAGACTTGAAGCAAATGCGACTAGCCCGTACCTGCTTACGGTTCCATATGTAGGTTTGAAGCCGACTATTCCGCAGAGAGCAGCAGGTTGTCGAATAGATCCTCCAGTATCTGAACCGAGGGCTGCGTTGCACATTCTCGCCGCGACTGCAACGGCACTTCCGCCCGAAGAGCCGCCAGGAACCCGAGTTTTATCCCAAGGATTTAAGACTGGCCCCCAAGCGCAGTGCTCTGTCGAAGAGCCCATTGCAAATTCGTCACAGTTTGTTTTGCCAACAAGCGTTGCACCTGCACAAATTAGGCGGTCTACAACGGTTGCGTTGAACGGACTCTTGTAACCTTTGAGCATCTTTGAACCACAAGTAGTAGTTCCCTCTTTTGTGACAATGTTATCTTTGATGGCAATCGTCATGCCCTGTAAAGAGCCGCTACATGATTCTGTTTCATCCCAAACTTCGTGAAAAGCATTGAAGTTGTCTAAGTCTTGAATGTTAACTGAGCTCATGCAGAACCTCCTAGCACCTTGGGCACATCAAAATATATATCTTTCGTGGCGGGGGCATTTGCAAAAACTTGTTCTTGGGTGAGAGAATCTCCGACCGTGTCATCACGTGTGCTATTTGTGAGTTCAGTCGGATGATCAAGTGGCTCCACACCTGAGGTGTCAATGGACTTTAGTAGGTCGATATGTGTAAAAATTGCTTTAAGGTCTTTTTTTGCTTCGATTAACTCTACATCAGTTAGCGCTAGTCGAGCGAGGTGTGCGACATGCTGAACTGCATCATCAGATAATGCTGAATCTGGTTCGATCTGGTTCATAATGAGGAGCGTATCAGAATACCATCAAGTATCATATAGTTCTATGCCAACAAGTCGAGCCATTTCTTTTATTACAAGAACAATCGTGTCCATTGTTTGTATTGTGGTTGGCTTCGCCATTCTAACAATGCTTGTCAGCAGCAAGCCGAAACTAGAGACAGTGAGCGGAGCTCGTTCACTGCCAGCAGTGATTGTAATGGAGGCAACTCAAATACCAATCGCCAGAAGAACAGTTGGATACGGGACTGCCGATGCATTGCAACATGCTGATGTCCCTGCCCAAGTTTCTTCCACGGTTACGCTCGTTCCTCCGACGACTCGAGTTGGCTATGCTGTAAAAAAAGGCGATTTGCTCGTTGAACTTGATGATGTCGATTTCAAGCAACAGGTGATACGGGCGGAGCTCTCATTATCAACATCGAAGTCAGAGAGGGCGCTACTTGCTGTTGAAAGGAGAGCTGCTGATGAACGTGCAGAACTTGCAAGGAGAGATCAAGCACTGTCTGAGGCGGAACTTCAGCGAATAACAGAAGCTTTCAACAGTGGAGCAGCTAAACAAAGAGAGGTTGACATCGCGAAGCAAAAAACAATTGCAGCAACGTCTGCTTCTGTAAATGCAACCGAAGTTGCAAACCGCTTTCCTGCAAAAGAAGAACAAGCCTCTTCAACCGTGTCAACTAAACAAGCAGAGCTTGCCCTTGCACAAGAGAACTTGAAGAGATGTAAAATTCTGAGCCCTATTGCTGGAGTATTACAGGAGATAGATGTGCGGGTGGGCGAACATGTAAACAAGGGTAAAAGAATTGCGAGAGTTGTTAATAGTGGTAACTTAGAAATCCCATTGCGACTGCCTTCTTATGCTCGTTCATTTGTTAACAAATTTGACCCAGTTAACCTACGTTCAGCGGGATTTGGAAAGAGGTATTGGGAAGCTCATATTTCTAGAATTGCTCCTGAAGATGATCCTCAAACTAGAACTATGGTTGCATTTGTTGATGTTGAACAAAATCCAGCCAATGGTTCTCGTATTCCTCCTGGGATATTCTTGCGAGGGGAAGTAGTGAATACAACTACGGCAACCCCAAGATGGGTAGTTCCAAGAAGGGCTATTCGTGACGATAGGCTTATGATTGTTCGAGATGCAGTTTTACGAAGTGTTCCAGTTGCCCTTGATTATTCGATTAAGGCAAACTTTGACCAATTTGGATTGCCGGACTATGATTGGGCGGTTCTACAAACACCATTAGCCGAGGGAGACTTGGTTGTTGTTGATCCTGGAGGAAATTTGCGAGACGGAATGAGTGTTCGTTCGATACTTGCCACTGAGGTTGCAGCAGAATGAATCTCCCGCGCTTTGGCGTTAAGAATCCTGTTCCAATCAATCTGCTTATGGCAGGGCTAATTCTTGCAGGGATTTTTTCTGCGTTTAATCTAAGACGTCAATTTTTTCCAGATATGGAGTTTGACAAAGTCGTGGTAACTATGGCATATCCGGGCGCTTCGCCAGAGAATGTTGAAAGTGTTTTAGCGACTAGGTTAGAAAACGCTCTTGTTGATATTGATGAAGTCGATGAGATTCGCACAACTTGTATTGAGGGGTCTGCCTCCCTTGTCGTTTCATTTAATGAAGGGGTATCTAATATTGATGAAGCAATCGACGAGGTTCGGCGTTCGGTTGAGGGATTGCAAGATTTGCCAACGGACGTTGAGCGTCCAGTTGTTACTCGTTTAGAGCCGGCTATGCCTGTAATTATGGTTCAACTTTGGGGAGACGTAGACAAGCATGTCATGAAGAAAGCAATTCGCGATATTCGTGATGACCTTCGTTCGTTTTCTGAAATGGGCGCGATAAATGTTGGCGGGGATATAGAAAACGAGTTGACAGTGGAAGTTGACCAAGACAGTTTGGTCGAGCATGGGTTAAGTATTACGTCAGTTGCAGATCGCATTTCGATATGGATGAGTGAAATTCCCGGTGGAACGTTGCGAAGTTCGGGAGGCGATATCGTTATTCGAACAAATACTCCTGAAGAATCCTCTGTTGACTTAGAAGAACTCGTGATTCGTTCTTCTCATGATGGTGAGACACTTCACCTTGGTGATATTGCAAATGTGCAAACAACTTTGGTGGACGTGCCAATTACTACTCGTTTCAATTCACAGCCAGCGATGAATCTGTTTATAACAAAGTCTGGAGATCAAGATATTGTTGTTATTGCAGAAATAGTACGATCCTATGTTGCAGGAAGAATGGGAGAACCATTTGAACCTACTTGGCAAGACAATATTCTAGACGGGAAATCAAGTAGGCAGAAAGCATGGCAACTTGGCGTAGATTCAGACCCGTTGCCAAGTAACACATCGCTCTCAACATTTACTGATCTCGCAAGATTCGTTGAAGGCAGAATGAACTTGCTTACTAAGAATGCGATGTATGGCGGAATTTTAGTCTTCGTATTATTATTGCTCGCATTAAATTGGCGTGTTGCGTTTTGGGTAGGGATTGGATTGCTCACCGCACTTAGTGGCACTTTATTTGTCATGTCTCTTTTTGGGATTACTCTAAACATGCTTACGATGTTTGCATTAATTTTGGTGCTAGGGCTTCTTGTTGATGATGCTATTGTCGTAGCAGAAAATATAAAAGCCCAACATGAAAAAGGTGTGTCTGCAATGGACGCTGCAGTCACTGGAGCAGGTCAAGTGCTTTGGCCTGTAGTTGCGACAGTTCTGACTTCAATTGTTGCTTTTTTGCCACTTACTTTCGTGAAGGGAAACATGGGAGATCTTCTTGGGGCACTTCCTGTTGTTGTTGCTTGCGCGCTTGCTATGAGTTTGTTTGAAGCGTTGTTGATTTTGCCTGGTCACTTGGGGCATAGTTTGGAAAAAACAGAAGCCCCGTCAACGTCAAGGATTGGAACATTAATTCAAAAATACGAAGTCGCTCGTGACCGATTTCTTTTTCAAAAGATAGTTCCAAGTTATTTACGGGTGCTTTCGCTCGTAATTAAATTTAGATACATCTCCCTTGCTTTTGCGATTTCAACATTGATTGTTTCAATGGGTTTAGTTGCAGGTGGTCGTGTTGGATATGAGTTTATGACTATTCCTGATGCTGAAACAATCGCTATCAATGTTCGCATGCCAGAGGGGACGCCTTACTCTCAGTCTCTGCGAATGCTCGAGCATCTTGAGAGGGCTTCAAGAGATCAAAAGCAGGTTCATCACATAAGCACTGCTATTGGAGTACAGATGCCAACAGAGGGAACTTCTGGAGGTCTTGGCTCAAACCTTGGGCAGCTCTTTATTGAATTGACTCCTGCTGAAAATCGAGAATTGAATGCAAACGAAGTCATCGATAACATTAGGGGCACCCTTGGTGATCGTGTAATGATGGCTGATAGTATTGAATATGAATTGATGTCGGGTGCTCCGGGGGGTGCTGACATAACAATTAAGTTACAGGGGGAAGACGAGAGAAGTTTGATTTCTGCAGCAGAAGTAATAACAGATGATTTAAGAAAATACGCCTCGGTGAATGATATTGTTGACGATGCTTCGGCTGGTCAACGAGAACTTCATTTAGAGTTAAGAGAAGGTGCATCTAGTACGGGGCTAACCTTGGCAGAACTAGCACGTCAAGTTAGGGGGGCGGTATACGGTATTGATGCACATGTTTTTGCTAAGGGAGACGAAGAAGTAGATGTTCGTGTCAAGTTGGGCGAAGACATTCGTAAAAACCTCGGAGAGTTGGAGCAGTTTTGGATTACTACTCCTGCGGGTGTTTCGATTCCGCTCGTTGAGATAGCAAGCATCACAGAGAAGCGAGGGTATACAACTATTCACCGCTTGGATCGTAAAAGAAATATAACTCTTACTGCTGACACTGTGGATGGGGTGAGCCCTGAATCAATTGCGGCAGATTTGCCATTTGATAAATGGCGAGCGGCATTCCCTGATATTGAATTTTCAAAGGGTGGGAGGCAGGAACAACAACAAGCCGCGTTCAGTTCTCTTCCGCTCGGGTTTAGTGCTGCGTGTTTGATGATTTACGTTATTTTGGCTTGGCTATTTGGAAGTTACTTCCAGCCACTCATAGTTATGCTCGGAATTCCTTTTGCAATGATTGGTGTAATTTGGGGGCATTATTTCGCAGGAGTTTCACTTTCATTTTTAAGTATGATTGGATTTGTCGCCCTTAGTGGTGTTGTCGTCAATGACTCGCTGATTTTTGTTGAGTTCTATAACTCAAGAAGAGCAGAGGGAGATGATTTGAGTACCTCTCTACTAAGTGCAGGCGCTGCACGACTTAGGCCTATATTCTTGACGACAATCACAACAGTTTTGGGACTTACTCCTTTAATGCTTGAACAGTCAATGCAAGCAAAATTTCTAATTCCCATGGCGCTCGCAATTTCATTTGGCTTGATGAGCGCAACTGTTCTAATACTTCTTTTATTGCCAGCGTTACTTGTTATAGGCAATGACTTTAAGGAAATGGGCAAGTACCTTTGGGCAGGGGGTCGTGAAGGTCCGTTATAATACCCCTGAGCCCTCGGAACTTCATTAGTTAACTACCGAGCGCTTCTTTGGTTATGAAACTCTTACAAGGCATTCCAGTTAGTCCAGGCGTCGTTATCGCTCGAGCGTTAGTCTTAGAGAAATCGCTTCATCGTGTTCCTTTTCTCATTCTAAATACTTCTGAGGTACCCGCCGAACTTGAGCGCTTTTCTAACGCAATTCAATGTGTACATAAAGAGGTCGAGCGCGATAAGGACCAAGTTGAAGAGACCCTTGGTGCTGAGCCGGCTAAGATATTTTCGTTCCATCTTGGTTTGCTCAATGACGTGTCGCTTATCGAGCCAATACGAAATAGAATTAAGCATGAAGGGGTCAATGCGTCGTTTGCTGTAGTTGAAGCATTCGGAGAACTTGCCGATAAGTTTCGGTCAATGGACAATCCAGTCTTTCGTGATAAGGCTAATGACGTCTTTGACTTAGAGCGTCGCTTGATGAATCAGTTAACTGGTGGATCCATGGACCGACTCGCATCGGTTGAGGAACCAGTCATCGTTATTTGTCATCAAGTAACACCCGGGGACGCTGCAACATTTAATCATAAGAACGTCTTAGGCATAGCAACTGATATTGGCGGGAGAACTGACCATAGTTCAATTGTTGCTGCTGCAATCGGTATTCCTGTAGTAGTTGGTTGCAAGTCTGTCGCTGAAGAAGTGAGTGATGGAGATATGCTCATTCTCGATGGAAAAACTGGAACAGTTGTCATTGACCCCGATGACGAAACTCTTTCAAAAATGCGTCAGAATATCGAACTTCTTGAATCATTCAAACAACAAACTGAAGAGATTTCAAAACAGGAATCAAGGACTGCTGATGGTGTAGAAATACACCTTTATGGAAACATAGAATTTGCACATGAGATAGAACAAGTCATTGAAAAGGGTGGAGAGGGCGTAGGACTTTATAGAACGGAATTCCAGTACCTTACAGCATCTTCTTTACCTACAGAAGATGAATTGTTTGACGAATATGCTTCAGCACTTTCCAAACTTGATGGGCGTTTTTTAACAATCAGAACTCTTGACCTTGGCGCAGATAAATACACACAGGCACAAGCAATGGAGCCAGAACGGAACCCTTTTCTAGGATTACGTTCTATTCGTTACTGCCTACAAAATCAAGATTTGTTTCGTACTCAGTTACGAGCTATAATTCGCGCCTCTTCGATTGGTCCAATGCGGGTCATGTTCCCTCTGATAACTTCTATGAATGAACTTCGCCAAGCGAAACTGATTTTTAATGAAGTCCTAGAAGAATGTGATGATGAGGGCATACAGTTTTCTCAAAAGATTCCGATTGGAATGATGGTAGAAGTCCCAAGCGCTGCTCTTATGGCTGCCACCTTTACAAGAGAAGTAGACTTTTTTTCTATTGGAACTAACGATTTGATTCAATATACAGTCGCCGTTGACCGAGGGAATGAGCGGGTCGCAAGTCTATATACCGCCACGAATCCAGCTGTGATCAAGTTGATAAAGTCCGTTATTAGAGCTGCAAGGCGTGGAAAGGTCGAAACTAGCCTTTGTGGAGAGATTGCTGGCGATCCGGTATATACTATGTTACTCATCGGCCTAGGATTACGGAACCTCTCTTTGGTTCCATCGCAAATACCCGCAATCAAGCAGGTCATTCGAAAGGTAACGGTTGAAGAGTGCGAGCGGTTAGCCCGAAAAATCGGGTCGCTCGATTCGGATCGTCGAATTTTGTCGACGCTTCGAAATGAATTGAAGAAAAAAGTGCCTGAGGCAATTGGTGGATGGTCCACCGAGCAGACGACTCAGTCATAAAACGAATCAACGACGCGCAGGGATCGCAATTGTACTTAAGTACGCGGCCTGCAACTCACCAAACACTTTGGGCGATGTTCACATCGTCCTCCATGTAACAAAACTGCGGAATCTGCCCGCGATGTGTGAGAACAAGTGACTCTTCACACAAACATGGTTGGTGTTCTGGCAATACCGCAATTGCGGAAAAGGTCTATTGTGACAAAAGCCAAAACAGCCGGGGATAACAAAACAAAGGGGAATTCGATTAAGGAAATCATGGTAATCAATGATGATCCTGGTGTTGAAACAAGAATTGCCATACTAGAAGATGGCCGACTTGAAGAACTTTACACCGAGAGAATTAATTCGGCGACCGGCGTAGGGAATATTTACAAAGGGCGTGTAACGAATGTTGAACCGGCAATCCAAGCCGCGTTCATTGAATATGGTGGTGCTCAGAGTGGTTTCTTACATGTTACCGACTTGCATCCAAAATATTTTCCTGGAAAAGAAACGAGCGAACGGGTTGGTAAAAAGATTGCTAAACATAACCGACCTCCAATTCAAAAATGTTTAAAGCGTGGCGATGAGGTTCTTGTTCAGGTTCTAAAGGAGGGCATTGGAACGAAGGGGCCTACTCTTACAAGTTATTTATCAATCCCAGGCCGGCTAGCAGTGATGATGCCGTACATGGATAAGGTTGGGGTGTCTAGAAAAATCGAAGATGAAGAAGAGCGTCGAGAAATGCGAAAAATTCTTGATTCAATGAACTTGCCAGATGGATTTGGGTTCATTCTTCGCACAGCTGGTTTTGGTAAAAAGAAAGTTGATATTAAACGAGATATTGCGTATCTCATGCGACTCTGGAAAATGATTGAAAAGAGAATCTCAACAATTGGAGCGCCTTGCCAGCTGTACAACGAGTCAGATTTATTAGTAAGGACTATTCGAGATGTGCTTCGGCAAAGTATTGGGGCAATTGTTGTGGATTCCGAGTCTTCGTATGAGCGTATCAGCGCCTTTCTTAAAATTGCAGCGCCTCGATCATCTAGAAAAGTAATTCAATATCGTGAGGCATCACCGATTTTTCACTCGTTTGACATTGAACGTCAAATCGAAGAGGTGCATAGTCGCGAAGTTACTCTTCCAAGTGGCGGGCGCCTAGTTATAGACCAAACTGAGGCGCTTGTTGCAATTGATGTGAACTCTGGTAAAAGCAGAGGTGCAAGAAACAGTGAAACAAATGCTTTGAACACAAACCTTGAAGCAGCAGATGAAATTTGTAGGCAGTTACGATTACGCGATTTGGGTGGGATTGTTATCAATGATTTGATTGACATGGGTAAGTCTGCAAATCGTAAAAAAATTGAGCAGAAATTTGCAGAAAATTTAGAGCGTGATCGGGCGAGATCCACTTTGTTGCCAATTAGCCGGTTTGGATTGCTTGAAATGACTCGGCAGAGAATTCGGCCAAGTGTTTTAGATAGTCACTACATAGGATGCTCACACTGTGAGGGGCTTGGTCGTGTGAAAACGACAGAGGAAGTTGCAGCAGACGCAACAAGGCATTGTGGCTGGTTGTTGCAGCATTCTGAAATACATCGAGTTGAGTTTACCTGTTCCCCTGTAGTTGGAACTTATTTACTCTCTAATAAGCGTTCAGAACTTGATCGGTATGAGAAAAGTTTGAACAAACGAATTGTTGTTCGGGTTTGTGAAGGCGTTGCTGCTGACCGGATTTCTTATTATGCATATGACGCGAGAGGGTCTGATATTGACCTTTCTACTTTGCCTGCTACAACTGTGCCAACTATTGACGCTTTGATGAAATCTGAAAGTGAATTTGTTAACTCTGAAACGCGGGATGATTCGAAACTAAAAGGCAGGCGTCGTTCAAGAAGGCGCCGGAATAAGACTGTGCCACTTGCTGATGCATCTTCTGTAACAGCAGATACTAATATCGATAAAGAAATTGCGAAACTTGATTCGCCTAAAAAGAAACGAACTAAGAAAAAGAAAGGCACGAAGGCAGCAAGAGAAGATTCTCCTGCAGAAAACGCAACTCGTGTGTATCAGTTTGCGCGAAGTATTGGCAAGTCAAGTAAAGAGGTTATTGATTTGTGCAAGTCCCAAGGCGAAAATATTCGTGGGCATATGTCCAAGATGACTAGCGAGTTGATTACAAAAATAAAGGCAGAAATTGACATCGCCGAAACTCCTTCGAAGACGAAGCGAAGCAGGCGACGAAGAAGTGGACGAAAAAAACAAGTAGATAAGAAGGTTGAACCAGTTAAAGCCGCTGATGAAAAAAAGAAGGTGCCATCCAAGAAGAAAACAAAAAAGAAACGTTCTCGGCGACGAACAAAGAAGGTTCAAAAAAAGTCCGGCAACACAAAAGTTACTGAGGATGCGTCTAAGAAAGAATCGAAGCCAGTCAAATCTCGCAGAACGCTGTACGGTGGAAGTAGAAGAAGTGTGACAACTGATGAAGTTCAGCAGAGTATGGTTGATCGTTAATGAGCAGGCGTGTCTTTATTCTTGGTTCAACGGGTTCAATCGGTCGAAGCACAGTTGAGGTTATCCAACATCTTCGCACTATTGATGGAGATGATAGTTGGCCTGTTATTGGTCTAGCAGCGAAAGAAAATGCGGTCTTATTGCAGAAGCAAGCGGAAGTGCTTGGAGTAGACGCAGTCTCACTAGATGTAAATTCATCTATCGATATTTCAAATTTCTATTCATCTGCTGATGAACTAATTCGCTGTCATGCAGAACCGGGGGACCTTGTTGTCGCGGCGATAGTTGGATTTGCAGGAATTGCTCCAGTGCTCACAGCGATTGAGTGCGGATGTGACATAGCACTTGCAAATAAGGAAACACTCGTAGCTGGCGGGAAATTGGTAATGGATGCGGTTCAGAAGGCAAAAGTTCAATTGATACCAGTTGATAGTGAACATTCAGCAATCTTCCAAGCACTTTCGAATCATCCAAACAAAGAGGTCGCCAAAATAACTTTAACGGCAAGTGGTGGATCGCTAAGGACTATGTCACGTGGAGACATGCAGCGAGCAACTGTTGAACAGGTGTTACAACATCCAACATGGACTATGGGAACAAAGGTCACGGTGGATTCAGCTTCTTTAATGAATAAAGCACTTGAACTGATCGAAGCACATTGGCTCTTTGGAGTAGGTTCGAATCGACTTGATGCAATCATTCATCCGCAATCAATAGTGCACGGTATGGTAGAATTTTGTGATGGCTCTGTCATCGCGCAACTCTCTTTGACTGACATGAAATTGCCAATCCAATATGCTCTGACATGGCCAAGTCGTGAAGGTGGTTGTTGCGATTCTATAGACTGGGCGAAGTATTCTCCGCTTGAATTTGAGACAGTCGATCGGGAACGATATCCTGCGGTTAACCTGGCATATCATGTAATTGAACGTGGCGGAACGGCAGGAGCGGTCTTTAATGCCGCAAATGAAGTTGTAGTTGCTTCTTTTCTTGAACATTCTCTTCCATTTGGGTCGATGGTTGGTATCGTTAAAGAAGTGCTAGATAACATTTCCATATCAGACTGCGTATCTTTTGAGAGCGTGGTAGAGGCAGATCGAGAAGCTCGTGAATTCGCGAAGGTGCGAATTGCTTCTCATAAGGTGAACACGTAAAGGGCTGAAATGACTTTAGATTCGTTACTAAATATGTTGCTTATTATTCTTGGATTTGGATTGCTTATTGGAATCCATGAACTCGGTCATTTCCTAGCAGCTAAATGGTCGGGCATTCGAACGAATGCATTTGCAGTTGGTATGGGGCCTCAAGTTGTTTCTTACAGAAGGGGTGTAGGTTTGTGCTATAAATCCACAAAGCCAAAAGTGATTTCTAAATGTGGCAAAGATGCAAATGATATGAGTGATGCAGAACTATTGCATCATGGCATTTCTGAGACCGAATACTCGATACGATTGTTGCCAATTGGGGGTTTCGTGAGCATGCTTGGCCAAGAAGATGGCAAGCCCGATGAAGTTTCAGATGGCCCAAGAAGTTACAACAAATGCCCAATAGGGAAACGAATGGTTGTTGTTTCTGCTGGGGTTTTAATGAACTTATTACTTGCGATTGTGTTCTTTTTGATTTGCTTTCAAATTGGAGTTAATTTCGAAGCTCCAGTGGTAGGAGCAATTGCGCATGGTTCTCCTGCAGAGACTGCGAAATCCATAGGTGATGAGTCTTATCAGAAGAGCCACAGCTTAGAAGTTGGTGACACGGTTCTTTCAATTGACGGAAAAGAAGTGCACACGTTCCAAGATGTGCAAATCGCAAGCGCAATGGCCAAGCCAAATGTCCCAATTCATCTCGAAGCCAGGAACGCTGTTACGGGAGTGGTGTCTCAGTACGATATCGTCCCAGAAAGTGGTAATCAAGGTGGATTGTTAGAGCTCGGATTGTACCCATCATCGTCACTCACATTGCGTAAAGGGGATGAGGCTGAAAAAGCACTCACGATCTTGCAAGAGCAGTATGAAGAACTAAATGGTTTGCGTCCTGGTATGACTATGACAGCTGCATGCAAGTCATTTATCTACGAACAAGAGAAAGAAGAAGCGTATGAACCGGTAACGCAGTGGGGTGATTTTGAACGGATAGTAAGAAATACTACTTCTTCAATTCGTACTAAGTGGGAAGACGGTGAAGCGACGAAGGTGGTTGTAATTCAAACCTTTCCGCAGTTAGATATCCTTAGGCCTGTGGGAATTCCTGATGATGCCCCACAAAACTTCGAGTTTGGGTTCATGGGCTTGGTGCCACTTTCGAAAATAGGTTTCATTTTTGAATCAAGCCCAAATGCATCAGTTCTTCAAAAGGGAGATGTCATTACCCGAGTTGCTGAATTGGAAATGCCACGAATGGGCCAACTCCGAAATTTCTTAGCAACTCAGCCCGATGGGGCAATGGAAATAGGTGTACTTCGCGATGGTGAAGATCGTTCATTTACCGTTCAACTTTCTAATGGTAAACTTGGAGTCCTTTTAACTAATGCTCTCGAACTCCCAATAACAGCAAACCCGCTTGAAGAAATTCTTGTTGAAGTTGATGGCGAATTGGTCCCATCACCAACAGCAATCGCAGGGCAACAGTTACTTGGTGGGTCAACGTTATTGGCTGTTTACGATGCTGGGCAAGGACTTATTACAACGGTGCCAAAGCAACCACTTCTAGACTGGAGAGAGTTGCGATCCCGAATTGAAAATGCAAGATTATCACATGTTCCACCAAAAGGTTCAACAGAACTATTAGTTCAAAATCCCACGAAGAATGCCGAGCTAAACTCAATTGAATTGCACCACACTGGTAGAAGATACGCTCAGGGATTTGCTTCTCCGCTGGACCAGCAACTCTTTGAGCCGCTGTATGTATCAAGAAGCAGTGGAGGTAACCCACTTAAGGCACTGCAGATGGGCTTCGATGAAACTATCAATATGGTCGTGATGACATACTTAACAATTGACCGCCTTGTTCGAAGGACGGTTGGAGTAGATCAGTTAAGGGGTCCTGTTGGAATTATCCATATCGGGTCTAAAATCGCAGATAGAGGGATGAGTTACTTACTCTTTTTCTTAGCAATTATTAGTGTGAATCTCGCTGTGCTTAACTTCTTACCGTTGCCAATTGTTGACGGGGGACTATTTCTTTACCTAGTCTATGAAAAGTTGTTTAAAAAGCCGCCATCCTTGGCGTTCCAAAATGCTGCAGCGATGCTTGGATTGGGGCTTATTGCCACACTTTTCATCGTGACGTTCTACAACGACATCGCACGCCTAGTTGGCTAATCACCCTCTGGTAGACCTGGGGTCAGACCCTAAATAAATATTCTAGAACTCCGGAGGATGGGATATTTGTTCCGGTTATGCGGGCAATAGTGCTGGTGGAACCTCTTTAGGGTCATGTAAGGCAGGTTCCGTGACGAATGTGATGGGTATGGGCACACAAGGAACACGAGATTTATGAATTCATACCACGGTACACATGGAGCAAATCGTCGAAATATCGTAATTGTTGAGAGTGATCCAACGATTGCAGAGAGACTTGTCGCTTCTCTAGTAGCACAAACAGCCCAAGAGAATGACTTTGGCGAAACTTCTCCGTTGATTGAATGTACGGTTTTAGAGTCTCAACATGTTTTTTTTGAGACTGACCCAGCAACGTGGGATCTTGTCATCACAGCGTCTAATTTGCAAGATGGCTTTGGGTTTGACGTACTTTCTTACGTACAAGGATTACGACCAGATGTTCCAGTTATTATTACAGGTCAGCCAGATGAATCGAATGCTGCCGTTGAAGCGATAAAAGCCGGCGCAGCGGATTACCTTGTTCTGACAGGGCATGAGATGATTACATTCCCTGTCACAGTGCAAAAATGTTTGGCGCTACAAGTAATGAGGTCAGAAAATGATGACCTTCACGCTGAACTGAGTCAATCTCTCTCTGAACTTGCTGTTGCAAATCGTGAACTCCAGCAAATGATTCAACGCTTAGAAATAGCTGCTCGTACAGATGATCTCACTAAACTTTGTAACAGGCGGTGGCTTAATTTAATGCTTGAGAGTCGCTGGGAAGAAGCAACTCGAAATGGTATCCCACTTGCTTTTATGATGATTGATCTTGATGGATTTAAATCATTCAATGATCGGCTAGGGCATCAGAAAGGCGATGAGATATTACGATTGGCATCTCGAGTGATTGAGGCGAACAGCCGTTCTATCGATGTCTCTGCACGATTTGGTGGAGATGAGTTCTGCATATTGATGCCACATGCAGGCCCTGAGGCAGCACTTCAAATAGCGCATCGAATTGCAGCAGCATTTGATGAAGCTGTGTCTGCAATATATGAACCAGACATGCATGTTTCAATGTCAATCGGAGTTTCGCACTGGCAACTTACTAATCCAGTCAACGCGGATGAACTTGTTAGGCATGCTGATGAAGCAATGTACAGCGCGAAAAGCGAGCCAAGCAAGCGAGTTGTTCTGTCAGAAAAAATAGGAAAAACAGCAGCATAAATTACATGCGCCTTTTCATCGCTCGGTCGATGTCTCGCTGCGCACTCTTTTTTGCAAGTTCTTGTCGCTTGTCAGATTTTCGTTTGCCCGATGCAAGACCAACAAGAACTTTTGCTTTGTTATTTGAAAAATAAATTTTAAGTGGAACAAGGGTGTGACCTTGCGAAGCTGTAAACGAGGCAAGTTTAAGAATCTCACGTTTGTGTGCAAGCAGAACTCGGGTTCGAGTGGGGGCGTGTTGCTGCGCGGGGCCAGCGTCTGAATATTCTGCAATATGTACTCCATGGAGTGCAAGGCCAATAGGGCGTTGCGTTGCGCGAACCCAGCCCTCCGCTAAACTTGCCTGCCCATTTCGAAGTGACTTGACTTCTGTTCCTAGCAGAACAATACCAACCTCTAAGGTGTCTTCTATGTGGTATTCGCGCCGTACTCGACGGTTCTCAATAGTTGGCGACTTGTCTGATTTCTTTTTTTTCATTCTAAAAAGAGGATTCTACGCCATTAGATTAAGAGAGGAGTGTAATTATGCCTTTTTTCCTTTGCAGGAGCTCTTAACTGATGTAAAGTAGTAGACGGAGAACTCATTATGGAAGTCACGACACTTATACTCTTAAGCGGCGCCGCGTTTGTAGGACCTAGAGGGCAAGGTTCTTGGAACTTTATAGCATCATCAAGTGGCGAAAACTATTCTTGGACAAGCCCATCGCCAGTAGACCCTACCGCGGGTAATTATGAGATGTTGTATACCGTCACTGGTGCTGAAGTGATGGTGAGTTACATAGGCATTGGATTTGGACCATTTGATGTTATGGATATGATTCCTGAAGATGCAATAGAAACTTGGAGGGCTTCCCAGGGGCCTGCTCCGCTGGACTTTGGATGGATAACGGTAGTCACTCCAGATGATCAGGAGCCACCGTCACTGGAGTATGATTGGATGGTGGAGATTGATGCGAAAGGGTTTGTTACATACAGAATGGAGAACCTCTTTTTTGGGGAAGCCGATTACAACTTGGGTTGGCCTTGGGGATGGGTAACTGTACAAATCGAATCAGGATCAATCGAAGGTAACTTGTCTATTCAATCGGTTATTAATCCATGTTATGCAGACATTAATGGGGACAGTATGGTCGATGTTGTTGACTTACTTGAGGTCATTGGGAACTGGGGATATTGCTTAAATTGCCCAGCAGATATAAACCGAGACGATGCAATCGATGTGACCGATTTGCTTGATCTTGTTGGTTCTTGGGGGCCTTGCCCATAATGTATAAAAATTAAGTAACTACTAATTTAAAAACGGCGACTACTTTTATATGTAAATAGTCACCGTTGTTTAATGCGCTAGAGAGGACTCGAACCTCCACGGGATGTTACTCCCACCAGCACCTCAAGCTGACGCGTCTGCCAATTCCGCCACTAGCGCTTTGAAGGCAGAGGATTTTAACAGGGCATCGATTCCCTCGCTACCGTAGAATTACAGAAGATGGTAGAAGACGATGTATTGATTAATGAAATATTCATGTCCATTCAAGGTGAATCGACCTGGGCTGGCTTGCCATGCGCATTTGTGCGACTTGCCGGTTGCCCACTTCGATGCCATTACTGTGATACTTCTTACGCATTTTCTGGCGGAGAGAGAAGGACTATTACTGAGGTGCTCGCTCGCCTTGCAGACATGAAAACGATGTTGGTAGAAATTACCGGTGGAGAACCTCTTATTCAGCCAAATGTACATCTGTTAACAGCAGCGTTGCTCAAAGATGGCTATAAGGTTTTGCTTGAAACAAGCGGTGAACGAGACATCTCTGTTTGTGACTCGCGTATTCATAGAATTGTCGATATCAAAACTCCAAATAGTGGCGCAGCAGGGTCATTCATGGAATCAAACTATGGTTCTTTGGGAATGAATGACGAAGTAAAATTCGTCATTGTTAACCGAGAAGATTTTGATTGGGCGGTTAAGGTTGTGCAACAACATTCTTTACTTGGACGTGTAAAATCTGTTCACTTCTCCCCAGTAGTGGAGCAGGTTGGTAGTGAGTCAGTCGCTGGTTGTTGTGGTCTTGATCCAAAGGAACTCTCAAACTGGATCCTTGAGTCTGGAGAACAGGTTCGCTTGCATCTTCAACTACATAAACATATTTGGTCCCCAGAAACACGTGGAGTGTAAAATACCATTCATGCGATTAGAAAAAACATTTCGATTCGAAGCAGCGCATTGGTTGCCAAATGTGCCAGCAGGACATAAGTGTGGGCGAATGCATGGCCATTCGTTTCGTGTTACTGTTGTTGTGCAGGGCGATGTAGACCAGCAAACTGGTTGGGTGATGGATTACGGGATTATTAAAGAAGCATTCGCTCCACTTGAAAAACAACTTGATCACTATCTCTTGAATGAAATTGATGGTCTTGAAAACCCGACAAGCGAAGTGCTTTCGCAATGGATTTGGAATCGTTTGCAACCAAAGTTACCGCAACTTTTTGAAGTGGCTGTTGAGGAGACGTGTACGTGTCGCTGTGTGTATCGTGGAAACTAGTTACGATTCGTCTCTATCAATCGTAAGTAAGTTCGTACGTTCGCCACGTCCCTGTAATGGATAATCTTTCCGAAGCGGATGTGCTGGGAAGTCTTTCCAAAGCAATATCCTTCGCAAATCAGGGTGTTTATCGAATCGGATGCCAAACATATCAAATATTTCACGCTCTCTCCATTCCGCTCCGGGCCAAATGTCTGTGGAGGTGTTGATATGCAATTCAGGATCATCAGAAATTCCTGAAGTGTCCATGCTTGGGTTGAGATAGGTTTTAACTTGGATTCTTTGCGAACTTTCTGTACTTGTAAGTATCCAGATAATAGCAAAGCGGCCAACTGTTTTTGTTGGATATCCTAAATAGTCAATCGCAGTTACGTCGCACAACAAGTCGTAGTTGCAATCTGGGTCGTCTCGCAAAAATCGTAACACGCTGTGCACATCGCTAGGGTCAGCGACGATTGTTGTGTTGCTACGAAATACTGTAAAACGCAAGTGCATGTCGCTGAGGCACTGCTTAATACGTGCCAGAGTTGGATGTTTTCGTGTTGTCGTCATAGATACAGATTGTAACTTATTCAGTCATTGCTGGTGCCTTGGAGGTCTCGAATCGTAATGGAATCAATTGTTGGATCCATATTCCAAATGATGTTTGAGGCTCTTACAGGGTAAGGAGAATTTCCTGTAATAATTGCAACACTTCGATTCTCTAATGCGCTTAGTGTTGCAAAACCAGTGATAAGGTCGTAGTTGAACTTGTCGCAATCAACACGTTTAGTCTCAGTTGCAACGTAAACACTCCCATTGGCGATGAGTTTTTGTAAATCTAGCCCGCGAAGCGTAAGTTGGTTTCCGCCATTATCGTTAGTCTTCACATTGCTTGGATCAATTGCAATGGCTTCGATTTTGTCAGAAGTTAACATCCCGATAGTGCCATCCGTTCCTTTATGAATCATCTCAACATTTCCAGTCATTTCAAGTAGATATTCATCTCCCTTGAGTTGTGTTGAGATGAGTTGGTCATCCCAAGTGAATCTGGTCGTTCCTCTTCCTGCGAGTGCAGATTGATGCAACGTGCTTTTGGCTTCTCTTGGGTCGCGTAAAACGAGTTCTCCATTACCTACTGCTAGGGTTTCTTGAGTTAAAAGATTAAATTCAAGATGGTCTCCGCCGATGTAATACACGACAGGGGGTAACGAGGGATAAAGATCATCCCAAGTACGATGTTCTATTTGTGCGCCAGTCCGAGCGATAACTTTTTCAAGATCTTTCTTTTTGCTGTCAGTATTTTTAGTAGACTTGGTAAACTCAAAACGTAAGTCGTCACCAGTCATTTGGCTTCGTTCGAACTTTGTGCGTCGTGATTGAACATCCACGTCGCCTTTTAAATCAATAGCCCCGGCGCCATCGTTAAACTTTTGGTCTAAGTTCATTTCTTTGCCCCAGTTAGCTCGCATTGAAACGGTTTTCTTGTCATTAGGTGCTGTGGGTGAATCTACTATTGGTCTTTCGATGCGATGGTCTTGGGAAACATCGATTGGCGAATCTAAGAACAAAGCTTGTCCAGGGCCAGCCCATTTACCTTTGCCGGTTGCTCTGTCAAGAATTAACGAAGCAGACTCGCCACGATTCATGAACATCCGCTCGTATGCGATAACTACGTTTCCATTGAGCATTGCTGTGTCTTGAGCGATGTTGCCGTCAAATGTTTCGCAGAATGCTCGCCCACCATCGCGAAGTAAAATCTGAACATTTCCGATGGCCTTCATCTTGTTTGCCTTTGAGCCGCCAAACATGGATTCGTCTTTGTGGGAATCTTCAGTTGTTTGCGGCTTTTCGCTAAAAGAAACTCGCATTTCGTTAGCCCACATTGTTTGGTCGTCGGTAATTGCTTTTACATTTTCATTTGCTATTGCAAGTGATGGTGAAGTAGTTCCATCTGGGTTTTTAGAAAATGTGACAGTGAGTGTTTCGCATTCAACAAAGTTTCCTTCGTCAGAAAGGACAACATCTCCGTGGCAAATTACTTCCTTTAGCGACCCATCCTCGGCGTCTTGTGATGAATCAAAGGTAAAATCCACATTGTCGCTCCATTGCAAGGAGGTGCCAGTTGATTGTGGAGTAGTTGAGACCATTGTGCCTTCTCCAGTTACTCCGCCAAGTCCGTCTTCTCTTGCTAGCCATAAGTGGTTTGCAGTAGTAAATTTGTCGCCAATAAGAAGTGAAGCAGGTTCTCCAAAAAGATCACTCCTATCTTGTTGGAGTTCATAGCGAAGCATTGAAGCGAATGCTTCCATGTTTTGGCTTGTGTCAATCAGTTGAGCAGGAGCATCGTCGAAAGCAAAAAGTTCTATTCGAGTGTCAGTTGGTGTAGATGGAATGAGAGATGGGTCATCAAGTGGAATCATTGTGAGCCCGCCCTCGCATGTAACGCGAGTTATCTGCTGATCAAGCGGGGCGTCAAGAGCAGCAAAAGAAGTTGCTACGAGGGTGATTGGAATTGATTGAGCAAAAAAGTGCGATGTCATTGGAGCAAACCTTTCGTTGTTATTCGAATTCTGTTTTGAATATGATTCGCTTTTATTTGAGAAGGCGATGGTTAAAGTTTTACCGCGGGCGAGTCGTCCATTGCTTTGCTCTCCTTGGAGTATTTTGACATTTTCAGCTAAAGTGACAATGTAATATTCAAGGTCACTTCCAACAGCTGCAGCTTTAACATCACGATTTTGAGAGGTCTGCCGCGGGACGATTTGTGATGGATGCGGTTGCATTTGTGCGACAGGCGTGGGCATTGATGTGTTTGAAGGAGGTATAGGAAGAAAATCGATGTAATCTAGTTCTTCAAGATGTAGATACTCGATGCGTTCTTCCTTGTCGTTAAATCGCAAGGATAATGTACGCCCAGCAAGTGTTTGTGATGTAGACGTTACTTTGACATCGTTTGGGCAAATAATTTCCCCAATAAAATTATCAAAGGTCGCATTGTGCGTTTTAAGGACCATGATTGGTTCTGGAAAAACCGATTTGCTTAGAGTTTCAACTTCAAACATTTTGACTTCAACATTTCCAACTATCTCGCCAGACTCTAGTACTCTGTTTGGAGCGTTTGCAATCGCGGTGTCTCCTGAGATTCGTACAAGTTTGTCATCGCCCAAGTACATTTCTACTTCAAGATTTTTCATCTCAATCCATCCAGCACTTTTATCAACTGGATCAGGGTCAAGTGACTTACATCGGTATTGTTGTACTAGATTGCCTGCGGTGTCAGTTTGTTGAACCCAGCCTCCAAGGGGAAGCTCTAAGCCAATGTTCGAAGGGGAGGTAGAAGCTGAACCTGTTTCTTGCCGAGGTGCAGCAAGAAGATCTATGATTTCTTCATTTTGAGCAGGTGTGCTACTTGTTTTGTTGTCATCGTTTAGGGTAAATAAAACGGTGAGAAGTAGTGCACAGCATGCTGAACTAATCCCGAATACTACCCAAGCTAAACGTTTGCCAGCATTTCTGTTTTTGTGTTTGAATTGTTTTTCGTTGGTACTCATGCAATGAATCCATTCATTGATTGGCGTGTTCCATTGCAATAGTAGATGTGATTTTATCCCAAGATTTGTTTGCTTTCATGAGATGTTCAATTGCATCGCGGACTGCTCCGCATCCACCCATTCTTTTTGTAGTCCAATTTGCTATTGCTTTAACTTCTTCGGCAGCGTCTTGAACCGCAATGGAATACCCAACATGTTGCATAACAGGAATGTCTCCTAAATCGTCGCCTACAAAACAGGCATCTTTTGGAGAGTAACCAAGTTGTTGTAAAAAAAGGTTAATGTCAGCAACTTTATCAATGCTTCCCTGTTTGACATGCTGGATTTGCAATTCATCTGCTCGTTGATCTACGCATTGGGAGTTTCTTCCGGAAATGATGATAGTGTGAAATCCTGCTTTTTGCCAAAGCGAAATTCCTAATCCGTCATGTACATGAAAATACTTAGTTTCACCATGTGGATGTCCTGTAAGAGCGATTTTCCCATCTGTCAAAACACCATCAACATCGAGAACTAAAACTTTGATGTGTGGGATAGCGGTCATGTTGTTAGTTGAAGAACGTCAACCGTCCCGCCGCACTGGAGATTCATAGCAATAGCAGCATTAACTGCGTCGGTTGCTATTGAAGTTATGTCGTCTGTTCGGTCATAAAGCGTATACAGCACTCCAATGGCATATTCACCGCCTGAGCCGATTGCGTAATATTTGTTTAAAGGCGTTACACCAAGGTCAGATGCAACTGTAAAAATTCCACCAGTATTTGCAATCAAAAATGTGGAGTCAAGGTCGCCAAATGGTGTATTTGTAGTTGCAGCTTGATCATTCACAAAAGTGTAGTGTTCATGGAGGGCTCTCCAAAAATCGAGGAAGAAGGTGAAGATGTTTCGTGAACTTGAAAGATCTGGTGTTGGTCGAGTAGATAAGAAATCATTCAGTATGTCGTCATACACAGCCCAGCCAGCTCCTCCAATTAGGGAATCGCCAATGCGTCCAACCTTTGCCGTTCTAGCATTTTCCTGTGGCATATGTTCTGAATCACCGAATGTTGTAAGGGTGTCTGCTGCCATGACGATGCGATTATCTTTACGAATTGCGACAATAACAGACATTGTGTATTACTCCGATACTACTTTCATAGCGATTAAATCTTGGACATCTATAAGCCCTAATGGCATATTTTCTTCATTGACTACTGGAATCTCGTCAACTCTATACTCAGTTACAAGTTGTTGTGCATCTCGAACAAGAGCAGTTGCCGGCAGTCGGCGAGGGTTTTTTGTTGCGACATCACCGATGATTTGATCCATCGGATTTTCTTCATCTATCACAAGTCGACGGAGGTCTCCATCTGTAAAAATCCCTGTTAAAACTCCATCGTTATTAATCAGAAGAATTGCGCCAGCTCTACGCTGGCCCTCTTTTGGACGAGCAAGTTGCAATGCTTCTCCGACACTCGATTGTTCTTTCACTGCAGTGAGATTGTCGCCAACTTTAAAACGAATAATTTCGGTAATTGCTCTGAGTCCTATTCCGAGCATTCCGCCCGGGTGGTGTTTATGAAAGTCATCCGCAGTAAAATTTCTTCGCCTTGATAGAGCTAGCCCTAGTGCGTCTCCGATAGCGAGTGTTGCAGTTGTCGATGCGGTGGGAGCAAGGTTCAAGGGGCATGCTTCACTGAGAGAACCAATAGCGACATGTGCATCGCATAATTTTGCAAGTGGGGTATTGTCTTCCTTTGAGATGCCTATGCAGGGGATTCCGTCGGTTCGTAAAATTGCGGCAAGGTTTACTACTTCTTCCGTTGTGCCAGAGTAACTCATTAAAATGACAACATCATCGCGACGAATTGATCCAAGGTCACCATGAACCGCTTCAGCAGGGTGGACGACATGTGAGGGTTGTCCGATGCTAGAAAATGTTGCTGAAAGTTTTGCACCAATCAGTCCTGACTTTCCCATTCCGCTAAAGACAGCATGCCCTTTGCAGTTTTCAAGGATATCGATGGCATGTGACCATTGTGTTGCTTGGGATGTAGAGGACTCAATTCGCAACAAGACAGCCTCAATAGCTTTCATTTCTGCCTCAAGTGCTTGGGCGATGAAATGAAGTTCTGCTGATAATTGTGTATTTGTTTGTGATTGAGGTGTACTCATAAACTATGCTATGCATTGTACTCAAGAGGGTACAATTTCGCCTAATGAACATGCCACAGGAACAATTCAGAATCTCATTGGAGGCCTTTGATGGTCCATTAGACCTCCTTTTGTATCTCGTTCGCCGTTCTGAAGTGGATATTCACGAGATTCCAATCGCAAAAATCACGGATGAGTATCTTGAGATTTTGCGTCATTCGACCTCTGTAGATGTTGAAATGGCTGGTGAGTTTTTGGTCATGGCTGCAACCCTTATTGAAATTAAATCGAGGTCTCTGGTTCCTCAGGGGCAGATTAATGAAGATGAGGTAGCACAAGAAGAACGAGATGAATCCCATGATCCAAGAGGGGACCTGATTCGACAATTGCTAGCATTTCAGCGTTTTAGGACAGCTTCTGAGCAACTTGATGAAAGAAGATCATCCTTTGCGTTACGGTTTGAAGCAACAGTAGGTTTTCAAAAGTCAATAGAAACAACAGAGGAACCATCGCTAGAACTCGATGATATTCATATTCTAGATCTTTCTGAAGCATATGAACACATCGCAAGTGCGATTGACTTTACGCGACTCGGTGAGCATCACGTTGCGTTTGATGATATTCCAATTGAATTGTGCCAAGAAGATCTCGTTGATAGACTCGCCCGCAATAGTGAAAAACAATTGACATTGCAATCGACTTTTGAAGGTTTAACAATTCCTGAACGAGTGGGAATGTTTTTGGCAACACTAGAACTCGTAAGACTTCGGCGGGTCACAGTTCAACAAGATGATCAACTTGGGTCGATCACAATTTCTTTAATCGAAGAAGAAGTTACGAACGACGGATTGAATGTTGAAGAACATTAACCTCTTGTGGGGTTAGATCTCTCCATTGCCCTGGACGGAGACCTTTTAGGGCGACTTCACCGATGTGCGTTCTACGCAGTCGTTTGACTGGGTGACCAACTACAGCAAGCATCCTTCTAATTTGGCGATTTCTACCTTCTTTGAGAGTGAGTTTTAAAAGCGTTCGGTCGCGGTCGTGGCGAACAATTTCAATAGATTCGATGCTCGCTCGTTTCCCGCCTTTGCTCTTGTCGTGTTTGGTATGGGCATCAGCGAGATAAATACCCTTTTGAAGTTTCTTGAGTGTTTCCTCTGCAATTTTTCCTCTGACGGTGACTTCGTAGGTTTTACTCATCCCATGTTTTGGGTGGGTCAGTTCGTTCGCAAGGATATTATCATTCGTGAGAAGGAGTAATCCTTGGCTGTCCATATCTAAACGCCCAATAGGAAAAATTCTAGCGCCCGAAGTGTGAGAAACAATGTCTCCAATGCAAGGTCGACCTTCCGGATCGTCCATCGTGCAAATAATTCCCCTTGGCTTGTAGTACATTAGGTAGACCGAGTCGGGATGCAAATTAAGTTTTTGGTCTACAACAGTGATTTTGTCAACTTTTGGGTTCACCCACGCAGGAAGAAAATCAATTCGAATGCCGTTTACCTTAACTTTGCCGGCTTCAATCAATTCTTCACATTTTCGCCTTGATGCAATCCCGCCAGCTGCCATCACGCGCTGTAGCCGCTCTCCGTGGGTTGAATCACGAAAAGGGGCGGTAGGATCATGATTTGGTGTCTTCTCGTTTGTATTCCAGCCCATTTTGACTAGTCTACCCTATATATGAAAATAAAATCGATAGTAAATTGGTTGCGTTCAGCAATCGCTGACCCATTTGAAGAATTGACCCGATGGGAAAGAGTCGTTCGTTATATTTGGCAGGTTATTCGGCAAGGGGCTCGCCAACTATCGCAAGACCGTGCGAGCATGATGGCAGCATCATTAACATACAGGACGCTCTTTGGTTTACTTCCCGTGACCGTGGTAGGTGCAGGAGTTGCAAAAGCAATTATGGGGGTAGACCGATTCCAAGAATTTCTACATGATTCTATTGGAGCACTTGGTTTAAATGAGGTTCAACTTGAGATTTCAGAAAGTGGAACTGTTGTGACCCTTGGAAGTTGGCTCTCTGAGATTGTTTCAAGCGGAATGAATGTTAGTATTGCAGCACTAACATGGGTTGGATTACTTGTCTTGGTTTATTCTGCCATTACCTTGCTAGTAGATATTGAGACCTGTTTCAACATCATTTGCAGAGCAAAACGAGGAAGAACATGGATGAGAAGATTGCCTTTGTATTGGTTTGTACTGACCTTTGGGCCAGTTCTTCTCGCTCTTGCTTTTTGGCTCAATAGCCAAATCGATTCCATGCTATCTTCGCTTGTAGTATGGGATTCGTTGCAATGGGGACTTGAAAACATTTTTGATTTCCTCCTCACTTGGCTTGCAGTCCTCTTCTTGTACAAGATGGTACCCACTATAAAGATGGACCTTAAACCCTCACTTATTGGCGCGTTGATTGCCACGATTCTTCTCCTTGTGGGTAAGGGAACCCTCGGGCTATATGTCGACAACGCCTTATCACTGCGGCATATGTATGGTTCCTTGGGGCTTGTCCCGGTCTTTATGTTTTGGCTCTACTTAATGTGGCTCTTCATTTTGCTTGGTTTGCAGGTAACTGCAATCCTTCAACAAGTATCCACTTATGAGCCAGAATTGCAGGACCGATAAGCAATAAATACAAAAAATGTTGAAAGGATGGGTTTTTGTAGCGGTTTTCATTGAGTATACAAAAGTGGAGCCCAGCAATGACCGAAAAAACACCCATGAACAGAACATCCCACAATAACGGAACAAACAGTAGACGATCACTATTCGTCGATATTTCCTTTTCAAAAGGTGTGCTTAGCGCCTGCATCGTTGGTCCGAGAGTTGGCGAACGAGAAGCTCCAGTTATTGCAAATGCAATAAACACACAGTTGAAGAAATATGGGAAGAAAGTTTCTTCTATGATTCTTGATTTCAACGAAGTTCAATTTATCTCAAGTTTAGGGCTTGGGATGTGTATTGAAGTTCGAAATACAGCCGAGCAATTCGAAGCACCCACAACGATTGCTGGGTTGACATGTAATTTGAACGAACTCTTCCAAATGATGAGACTTGATCGCCTCTTTACAATTGAGCCAAACACCGCAAAATATGGCTCGGCTGCATAAGCGGTTCGAGTGATGAATCAGTACTTTTACTTTATACGAGACCTGTCGCATTTGCCCCGAGAAGTGCGACAGGTTGTATTATGTACAGAGCATGGGACTCGAAGAAGCAATTCCTGTAGATGGTTATTTGACTACGCAAATGAGCAGAGTAATCAATTGGGCAAGACGCTCAAGTGTTTGGCCAATGCCTTTTGCTACGGCTTGTTGTGGAATCGAATTAATGGCGACTGCATCAAGCCGTTACGATTTAGCAAGATTCGGAGCCGAAGTATTTCGATTCAGCCCACGCCAAGCAGATTTGATGATTGTCGCTGGTCGCATTTCAACAAAAATGATGCCCGTACTCCAGCGGGTGTATATCCAAATGACCGAGCCAAAATGGGTTATTTCCATGGGTGCCTGCGCTTCTACTGGCGGTGTCTTCGATACCTATGCAGTCGTTCCTGGGATCGATCAGTTTATGCCTGTCGATATTTATGTGCCTGGATGTCCGCCTCGCCCAGAGATGCTTATCGAGGGAATCATGGCTATTCAGAAGATTATCGACGAGGACAACATCCCCTACGATGCAGATGGGAAACGAATGCCACTTGGAATAAATCTAACGGCACCAACATCAAACGCGGTGGATATTACAATCAACGCATCCGCCTCATGACACAAACAGATTTAATATTTAATGCGTTAGGAAAGATGTAATGCAAAACGTATTGTCTATTGATGAAAAAGTGCTCGTCTTAAATAGGGGATATTCTGCTATTCGAGTAATTCCTGCAAGAAGAGCTTTTACTTTGCTTTGCAGGGAAGCTGCGGAGATTGTTTCAATCGAGGATGGCCATTATATAAACTATGGTTTGCATGATTGGATGGATGTTGCTGCTCTTCAAAAACAGTTTGAGCCAGACAAACATCGTTGGATTAAATTGCCAACCTTCGAAGTTGCTGTGCCAAAAATTGTTAGGTTGCTAATGTACGACACATTTATTAAACCCGAAGTTCGACTTACACGTCGTAATTTATATGCTCGGGATAAGAACAAATGTCAGTATTGTGGGAAGCGTTTTTCTGCAACAGATTTGACACTTGACCATATTGTTCCGCGAGTTCAAGGTGGGGGAAATTCTTGGGTGAATCTTGTGTGCGCTTGCCTACGATGTAACACCAAAAAGGGCGGGCGAACGCCAAAGCAAGCTAATATGCGTCTCATACGTAAACCCTTTAAGCCAGCGAAGTGTGAATCTCAAAGAGTCAGGGTAGGTCACTCTCAATATGAGTCTTGGAAATCATTCCTCAACAATGCATACTGGTCAGTTGAACTGATTGATTCTTAGTTTTAAGAATCTTGAAGTCAATGTCGAAATCGTCGAGTGCCAGTGTGGAGCAAAGAAACATCTCTGGAATTACACAACTCAATAGTTTCTTGATCACGGACGCTTCCTCCTGGCTGAACGATACAAGTCACGCCCGCATCGATGAGCAACTCAGGACCATCTGAAAAGGGGAAGAATGCGTCTGAACCCGCCACGGGCGAAGTTGCTGTTGTAAGTAGTTCTCCCGCTCGTTCGATGGCTACTTTCGCTGCAGACACTCTGTCGACTTGTCCCATGCCGCCACCTATGAGCGAACATTGATCGACAATAGAGATTGAGTTGGATTTGAGATGACCACATGCAATCCAAGCAAGAGTTGCATCTTGGAGTTGGGTTGTGCTTGGGTTAGGACCTGCTACATGCTCCCAATTATTTGGATCTGCTTGAACTGGTTGTAACTCTTGGATAAGAATGCCACCTTCGACTGAGCGAAGTTGCTGCCAAGCTTGTTGCCTTGGTTCATCGCCAATTGCAAGTAGACGGATATTTTTCCACCGCGATGAGAGGATATCAATGCCTTCTTCTGTAAAAGACGTTGCAACAATGACCTCAAGAAATTTTTCCCCGTGAGCGATTGTCCTTGCCAGAGAAGCGTCAACGCGTCCGCTGAGTGAAACAATGCCACCAAAGGCAGCCAATGGGTCGCATTTCCAAGCATTTGAAAATGCCTCAGAAATGGACTCGTGAACAGCAGCCCCGCATGGATTAGCATGTTTGATAATCGCTGCTGATGGAAGATTCATCGCTACTTGGAGATCTTGGACAAGTTCCAGTGCAGCTGCTGCATCCATTAGATTGTTGTAACTCAACGGTTTTCCAGCGACAACCGACGCAGTAACTACACTTGGTCCTTGGAATTGTGGATCCTTGTATACAGCTGCTGCTTGATCTGGGTTTTCACCATATCGAAGGGTTTGTTCTAGTGTGCCCGTCAGGTGGAGTTGTGGGGGGAAGCCCAAGGTTGATCCTTCCATCCATTGGTTAATTGTGGCGTCGTACGATGCAGTTCGTGCAAAAGCTTCTCGTGCAAGATCTGATCGAAGTTCGTAAGTTGTTTCCCCTTGATGAGTTTCTAAGTCAGCAAGAACCAGCTCATATTGTTTTGGATTTGTGATGACTGTCACATAGTTGTGATTCTTCGCTGCTGAACGAATCATTGCTGGTCCACCGATGTCTATTTGCTCAATCACTTCTTCATCTGATACATTCGATTTTGTAATTGTTTTTTCAAACGGATAGAGGTCTATGCAGATTAAGTCAATTGGCTCAATTGAATGTTCTTCCATAGCAGAAATATGAGAAGGTTCATCCCTCACTCCTAGGAGTGCTCCATGAACTGCAGGGTGCAGGGTTTTTACTCTGCCATCAAGCATTTCTGGAAACCCTGTTATGGAAGAAATATCGAGAACTTGTAGGCCTGCTTCCTGTAATCTTTTTGCAGTTCCACCAGTTGATACGATTTCGATATTATGAGAAGCAAGAGATTGTGCGAAAGAAACGATTCCAGACTTATCGCTAACCGAAATCAGAGCCCGACGAATTGGGATATTACCTCGCATGTTTATTGCCTTGGTACAAGGCGAAAGAGTACATCATCATTTCTTAAAATGAACAAGGAGCCATCCGTGGGATTGTCAGCGATAACGGTTTTTGCGTCAGGAATTGGCAGAGTAGAAACAACGCCACCTTTTCGAGGGTCGACAATTTGTACAATGGAATGCTCTTGGTCCCAACACACTAATTTTCCGTCTTTTGTAGTCGTAATGACGTTCCCAAAAACATCATCTGCAAGCCATTCCTGTTTTCCAGATAGAAGTCCAGGAAAGGCATCATAGGAAGCGAGACCGCTATTGGGTATACGTTGATAGACACGGTCTTCGAGGAAAACTGGGGAGTCAGTAAGTTTCGCTGATGTCAATATGTTCCATCTGCGTTTGCCAGTGTTCAGGTCTACTGCGCGGAGGTACTGATCCGTGCCGGCGATAAAGGCAGAAGTTCGTCTCAACTTTTCGTCGTGCATACTTTTTGAGTTAGTTCCATATGCAATTGGAGCAATAACTGGGCTTGTTATCTGAAGTGACCATAAGCGACTTGCTGATTTTAAATCGACACCTGCTACTTGACCATCTGTTGAAGCTGCGAGTATTGCCGACTGTTCATTCTCCTGGGTACCTCTCATTCCTGAGCCAAGAGTAAGTGGAGTCTGAATTGAGGAGCCAACATTGTATCTTTGAACATCAAATCCAATAGCTGGGTTAAACCAAACAAGATCTCCGCCAGTTGAGCCATACACAAACAGAAAGTCGTTGGTTGTTATAGAAGGTGTGTTAGCGTTCCATTTAAGTGGCAATACCTGGCGTTTTTCTGTAACTACTCCGCTGCCGGTATTGTCTTGAATTGGATAGTTGCCTGTTGCTTTTTCAACAACATATATGGCGCCATCTGAAATGATATAGATACGATTATCAGTAGTAGATTCTGAAATGCCGTGAATTTCAAAGACGTGATTACCTATAGCGGTAGCCCACAGCCACTTGCCGGATCTACTGTTATATCTGATAAGAAAATCGTCATTGTCAATGACATAAAGAGAATCATCTACGAGTGTTAAAAGGTGCAATCCTTTCGAGTTTGATTGGGTCATCCAATCAATACGAAACCCTGATTTTTGTAAGGCATCAAGAGAAATACCTGCAACTTGCTTAGATTGGTCAGCGTTTGCGAATAACGAACTGAGCAAAAAGGTAAGTGAAACAATTGAAGTGGTGGTAAAAGTACGAATAAACGATATCTTGAGCATACATTGACTCCTAAGAATGTAAAGTTTACAAAGTTACGCTCAAAGATGAGACAAACTTATGGAAGAAGTTGGCAAACACTGCCAGTTAGGAATTAGGTGAATGTGATGTTTACAGGCTTGATTGAAACAGTTGGAGTGGTTCAGGGCCTTCAGGAGAAGGAATTCGGCCTACATCTGACCATAAGATGCCCACAGTGGGCAGACTTACCTGAAATTGGAGCGTCAATTTCTACTTTGGGCTGTTGTCTTACAGTTGTGCATGCTTCAAAGGAGCAAGAAGGGATTGTTCTAGCATTTGATGTTGTACATGAATCTCTGCAGTGCACAACGCTTGGATCTCTTCGAGTTGGGGATTCGGTCAATCTAGAGCAAGCTTTACGCTCAGATTCTCGAATGGGGGGGCATTTCGTGCAAGGGCATATCGATTGTGTCGAGCATGTTTTGCAGTCTGAATTACTTGAGGAAGGCGAATGCCGAATCCGAGTGAGCATGGATGAAGTAGATCGCGATACGGTTGTGCCAAAAGGCTCGATTACAATTGAAGGCGTTTCCCTAACAATTGCGAAAGTAGATAAAAAATGGTTTGAAGTGGTCCTAATTCCAACAACACTTCAAGAGACTACTTTAGGTAATCTTGCTCAGGGTGATACGGTCAATATTGAAACAGATATTTTGGCAAAAACTGTTGTTCAAGTAGTTCGCCGGATGCAAGTTAATTAAGCTGCAAGCCCAATTTCAGGAGCGACAGTTGTTGCTCGCATGCTAATCATCGTTAAATCATCCGCAAAATTGTCTTTTGCTTGATTTAGGAAAGCGTTAATGTCTTTCAATACATCTTCGTTAGTATTGTCGCAAAATGTATGTAACGCTTGAAGATGAGATGGGAGGTTCTGGTTAGAGCCAGTCTTTTCCCCAAGTACGTCCTCAAAACCGTCAGAGTACATGAGTAGAGTGTCTCCTGTAGAAAACTTCAAGGTGTGTTGAGGAAATGCGTCTTGTTCAAAGATTCCAAGAAGTGGACCTTCCGATTCTAATAAGATTGGGCTCTGCCCAATTCGGCGTAACAATGCAGGTGGATGTCCAGCACCAGCATAAGTCATCGTATTAGTTTTGCAATTAATTATGGTGTACGCAGCGGTAGCAAATCGTGCAGCAATTCCTGTTCGTTGGAGGAGTGCAGCATTGAGTGATCTTAAAACTTCGCTAGGTTCTGAAAACTGCCCTGTTTTTGAATCGAATCGGTTCGCTGCAAGTGTCCGTGTCAACATCATTGCGAGCATAGCAGCGGTGATTCCATGACCAATTGCATCAGCAATAAAAAGTGCCACATGATCATCATCGAGTTGGGTTATGTCGTACATGTCTCCACTGACAACATTTGCTGGTCGCCAGATAGAAGAGAAAGAAATGCCATGTACATCGTTAATGTCCGTTGACATAAATTCTTGTTGCACTGTTGCAGCAGTTTCTAATTCGCCTTGTAGTTCAGAGACGTCTTCTTGTAAACCTTCGTGCATGGTTTGGACTAGTCCCATCTTGCTTCGAAGTGTAGAGACCTGCTCATTTCTACTGAGTAGTCCAAATAAAACACCAGAGATCGTATAAGCATTTGCGTCGTTTGCAAGTTTACATATTCCAAGTTTTGTAATGATGTCATGCAAGTCGCCAAAATCATCACAGCACACTATCGTTGGAACATTTTGCGATTGGAGTTCAAGTAATGTTGGCAATAGAGACAGCAATTCGGTGTACTCGTTAGCAATGAACAGTGCAGCATCAGCTTGAACACCTTTAGTTGTGAATGTAGGGGGTAACCCTTCAGGCCAGTTGCACATCAAATCGTTCATAACAGATTCTAAAGAATCATATGTTTGCTCAGAGGAGGTAATAAAAATGGATGGTCTAATTGTCATAAAACACAATGTGTGCTTTGAGAAAACAGTTCAAGCACATAACCTTTCATCGGAAGCGCCAGCATCTTGATGAAGTGCGTCAAATCAGATTGATAGTTTTTTTGTTGAATAAAGAGGAAAAACCGAGAAGGCGATACTTATCGGGCCATGGATTTTAGCTGGTTCAAATCCAATTTGATGATGTCATTAACTCGTAATTTAAGTCTTTTGATAGAACCTGCGGCTAGTTCTATGGCAAAGCGTGAGGGACCTCTGGACCAATAGTTGGTCAATCTTCCTTCGTAGTCCCATGAAGACTCTTGAGCTCCTTGCGGTGGCTCCACGGTCATTTCGTGGAGTGCAGTAATTGTCCCTCTGGAATCTAAGAAAATAAGGTCGATATCAACGAGGCAACTCTTCATCCAAAAAGAACGGTTGCTCGACTCAGTAAAAACAAAAAGCATCCCGCCATCTTTTGGAACAGAAGTTCGGTTCATTAATCCATTTGCTCTTGAGCTTTGGTCAAGGACAAGTTCTAATTTGAAGGTCTCACCACCGATATCGACTACAGTTGAAGTTACTTGGGTCCTAGATGAGCATCCCTGTGCAAAAATTGCAATGCATAAGAGAATCGTTAATCGAGTAACCATGTTTCATCTTCTTTTGTAAACACAATATTATTTGGTTGCAATTTGTTGAGATTAAATGAGTGTAAGAATTTTTCTAGTGACATTGGTATTCTGTCCCTTTGGGCGTGTACCCACGTGGCGATGAGTCCTATGATACGCTCTGGTGATACGCCAAGGGAACGATAAGTTGAAATTCTAGAGTCCCCATGACGTTTTGCTAGTCTTTTTCCATCGTCTCCAATAATTAACGGAAGGTGAATCCAATTAGGCGTTTCCCAACCCATTGCCTCAAACAGGAGCTCTTGCCAGGCGGCTGACTGCAAGAGGTCATTCCCTCTGATGACGTGTGTGATGTGTTGATGATGATCATCGGCTACTACTGCGAGTTGATAAGTTGGAGAGTTGTCTTTTGTCCAAATGACAAAATCGTGAGAAGTGTCGCAAATTTGTGGACCATAAAGCTCATCGTGCACAACATGCGTTACCCGCTCAGAAACAAATCTCCAATTAGTTTGGATATTGGGCAATGCGGAATTATGAAGCCTCACGTTTGCTGGTCTATAGATTGGATCTTTGCTAGAAAATGTTTCGTGAGGAGCGGACAAAACAGTATCGAGCTCCTTTCTAGTTAGTGAGCAGTGGTACGCTAGGTCCCTTTCTATAAGAGTATTTAGCATCTCTTGATGCGTGTCTATTCTCTCTGATTGAATAACCATTTCACCGTCCCAATCAATCCCAATCCAACGAAAAATGTCGATAGATTCATCGATTGCATTTGATTTTTTTCGCGGTCCGTCAATATCTTCCATTCGAAATACGATTTCCCAATTTCGCTGCTTGGCAATCACCCAGTTCAGAAGAAAAGTGCAAATATTTCCTATATGTAGAGAGCCGGTAGGGGACGGGGCGAGTCTTGTTATAGGTGAGGTCACTGCCCTAGTTTCTCACGGATGAGATCGGCCCTGCATGAATTGAGTTCATTGTCATCGAGTTCTTTGCCGTATTTCCAGCGTAAATGTCCAGGATGTATTTCGATGAGAAGTTGATTGACTGTGCTTATGTCAATTGTATCAATGCGATCAAGACTAATGCCAAGCCGAATGTTTCCAAGGTTATTCATCGCTTCTTCAGGCGTAAGGATTCTTGCGTTTTGAAGTAAGCCAAGTGATCGAAATGTCTGGTCATCGAGTCTTTGGGGCTGATCTTTTGCAACGGTCATTCGTGCCTTACGTTCCCATTCGATTACTGGAGGTAAAAAATCCTCAGCGAGAATGTTGCAAAGTTGTTCTTCAGTGTTGCCAAGCGTAATTTGATTACTTACTTGGTAAAGATCCGCCATCGTTCCAGACCCCTCTCCTCGATACCCGCGAATCGCGAGCGACATGCCTTCGCATGCGCGGCGCACACGTTCTAAATCCTTCACTAGCCTCAGCCCTGGTAGGTGCACCATGACACTAAAACGCGCCCCAGTTCCTAGATTTGTGGGGCATGCAGTTAAAAAACCTAGTTGGTCATCAAACGCATAAGAGATAATCTCTTCAACGAGAAGGTCGAGTTGATGCACGTCATCACGGACGCCTGTGAGTTGTAAACCTGGCCTGATACTTTGTATTCGTATGTGGTCTTCTTCATTGACCATGACACTCCTTGAGAGCTCAGGGCCAACAGCAATTGCACATGGGTGTGGAGAATGTGCAAGAGAAGACGAAATAAGATGTCGTTCTACAAACATCTCTGTCGTCACTGAGTCGAGGTCGTCCATTTCGATCCATTCGAGTTGCACATTAGAATTATTGTTGGAGCAAATACGGCTTAGCAATGACGTGACTTCAATGCAATCTGATGTTGTAGATCGATTAACAAAAGGAAAACCCTCTAGATTACGCGCAAGTCTAGCTCGGCTACTTAAGACGACATCTCCAAATGGGGTGTGGTCACTATTAAAGGGGCAATTGTAATCAGGGTCAATTTTCATTAGGTTCACCCGAAGTGTGGAGTTCTCTAAGTTTATCGCGAAGGATAGCGGCTTGTTCATATTCCTCTTGACTCACCGCGGATTCTAATTTCTTCAAAAGTCTTCTAATTTGTAAATGGCGAGTTAAGTCAACAGTCGCTTGTGCTGGAGCTCTGCCAATATGTTGTGTGTTATTATTCTGGACTTTTGTAATGATTGAATTGAGTTCGTCAGAGAATGTTTGGTAACAAGATGGGCAACCTAGCAAACTCGTTTTTTTGTATTGAGCAATAGTCATTCCGCAATCTGGACATGCTCTAGAAATGTCTCCTGAAATCGCTTCCTCAGTGGAATGGAGTACGACAGACAAATCAATTGGGCCAAGACTAATTCCGGCTTCCATAGCATGCTCGGCGCACAGATGTGTCGTGTTATGTACGCCATTCACAATTCGTACATCGTGGTAAATTGCAGGTTTATCACAGTGGTCACAGGACGTCATGACATACCTTCGGTAATGGTTAAGTTTTGAATTGCATTGCGAATAGAAGCACAGGTTGAAATGATTTCTTGCATTTTGTCAAGGGGCTGCATCGTGCTTGCATCAGACGCTGCAGATGTCGGATCAGGATGGCACTCAAGGAATAGGGCATCAACTCCTGCAGCTGTAGCAGCTTTCGCTAGCATGAACCCGCGGTCTGGTCTGCCGGCAGTGGTATTTTTGCCCGCACCTGGGAGTTGGGTTGAATGTGTCACATCAAAGCAAACAGGAGGGCCGATATTCATCATGTCGCCAAGGCCAATGAAATCATTTACGAGTCGGTTGTAACCAAAAAATGTTCCTCGTTCAGTTAGAATGATGTCCTTGCACGAAGCTTCACGTAATTTCGTGACAACATGTTCCATTTCATGTGGGGACAGAAATTGGCCTTTCTTCACGTTGACAACAGCGTTTGTTTTTGCAGCTGCAACGAGCAAGTCAGTTTGCCTACACAAGAAAGCAGGAATTTGTAGAACGTCAACGACTTCACTTGCCGGTTGTGCTTGAGAACATTCGTGAATATCTGTTGTGACTGCCACTCCTAGTTGTTCCTTCACCTTAGATAAAACTTTTAAACCATCTTGTAAACCAAGCCCTCGTTTTGAATGTACGCTTGTTCGGTTTGCTTTATCAAAACTACCCTTGAAAATAAAACTCATGCCAGCATCGCGACAATGTTCAAGAAGTCTTTCAGCGATGAGCAAAGCATCTTTTTCATTCTCTAATACGCAGGGACCTGCGATGAGTAATAGGGGAGCTGAGTTACCTATTTGTGTTCCATTTATGTTTACATTTCTGTTCATGATGTACAGGGTACCACGAGATGCAAAAGGTCCGATATTTTTAGAAAAAAAGTGAGCAAATCGTTAACTTTGTGTGATTCTCTTTAGCAGGGCAGTAATTGAGTCGAATGAACCAATGGGGTGATAACCAAAGGATTTTAAGAATGAGCCACATGCCAAGAGAACCCGAAGCTTTTAGTGAACAAGTTGTGAAAATATTACGCAGGCATTTTCCTGACCGTGAAGTTCGTCTAGCAGGCCCAATGGACTTATATCTTGATGGTCGACATCTTGGTCTAAATAACCTGTATAGAATGGTTCTTTCAGACTCATTACGAGGGGTTGAAATTGTTGAAGATTTTCTTGAGCAGCTACTCGAAGGAGACAATTTTTCTCAGATACCGATGCCATTGTCAGTTGCAATGGGTCGAATCATGCCTCGAATACAACCAGTCTCGATATTTGAGCAGTTAGATATTGAACAAGTAGCATATTTGCCTTTTGTGAACGATACTGTCATTTTATATGTCATTGATATGCCAAGAATGACTGTGAGTATTACGATTGAGCAAATGATTCGCTGGGGAATTGATATTGACGAACTAGATCGAGTCGCTCGAGAAAATTTGGCAAAATATCAACCAAACCTTAAACTCCAAATTGTTGAAAGTAAGGAAGGTGGACGTGCAGCAATTTTCAATATGCAAGATGGTTATGATGCCGCGCGTCTCTTGCTTGGCTCGTTGTGGCAGAAACTTGCTCCTGAATTTAAGGGAAACTTTTATGTTGCTGCTCCAGCCCGTGATATGTTTATGGCGATTTCTTGTGGCCCTGATGCATTTGTCGAAAAATTAGAGGGACGTATTTTGCTTGATTATAAAAGATTGCCTTACCCAATCTCAAGCAGTCTCTTTCTTGTGACTCAAGATGGGGTTGCGGGAACTCGAGCAGCATAGAGCAAACGAACGGCACTTTGGGGTGTATACTCAGCAACATGTTGCTCATCATTGACAACTACGATTCGTTTACGTTCAACCTTGTCCAGAGAATAGGTGAACATGATATTGATGCTGGTGTTTCAAGAGAAATGAATGTTGTCCGCAATGATCAAATCACTCTTGAAGAAGCGGTTGCAATGAAACCGAGCCGACTCCTCATTTCTCCAGGGCCTTGTCGTCCTGAGCAGAGTGGCGTAAGTCGAGAACTCATCGCTCATTTTAAGGGGAAGATTCCTATCCTAGGTGTTTGTTTGGGGCATCAAGCAATTGCAATATTGCACGGGATGAAAGTTATTGAGTACTCCAAGCCAGTCCACGGAAAAACATCTGAAGTCTTTCATGACAATACGGGAATTTTTGAAGGACTCCCAAATCCGTTTCATGCAACCAGATATCACTCCCTTGTAGTGGAGCCGGAGACAATTTCTGAAGATTTCACAATGAACGCTTGGACGCAAGACGGGATATGCATGGGCGTGAGATGGTCTGGTGAGGGGGCTTCATTGCAGGGTGTTCAATTCCATCCTGAAAGTTTTTTAACAAGTGATGGCCCACAATTGCTATCAAACTTTCTAGGTCAGTAGTCCGAACACCTTTCTAGTGGAACGAAGGGTTTTGCACGCTGCTATTCTTGCGGTGGGGGAAGTGGGGATATCTCTTTGAGAAAATTAACAAACCGTTGGCGATGTGCTTGAACGGTATTTGTTGAACCGAATAATTTGAATTGCAAACTAGACCCGTTGTCTTGAATGTTCGCGACAAGAAGACAATGGTCTTGTAGATGCCACGCTGCACCAGCGCCCATGTATTCTCCTTCAAGCTCAGCAATCTTTACATCATGGAGATTTGTGGAGAACGACTCGACCTTTGGTCTCATTGGTGAACCGTCGTTACTCCTAAAGAGGGATTTCCAGCGTTCAATGTTATCATCAAAAGTGCCATTAGCTCCATCTGTAAATTCTGTAATGGAAAATAAAGCATGTTCATTTGTCTTCGTACTTGGTACGACATAGTTGCAAGTCACTGTTTGTGATTTAGGAGGAACCCAAGCCCAAGTGAGAGGCTTCTTGGAGAGGTATCTTCCAAATGTGATGTGGGCCTTATCCTTAGGAGGCTTGTTGGTAAACTTATCAATGCGATCTTCGATATTGACTTGTTCTTCTTCTAGAAACGTATTGAGAATTGTGTTCTCCGGTTTCTGTTCTTCTACCGTAGGGTTTGAAATTTGACGTTGTGGTTGACTTGGCTCTGAGGATTCACAGCCAAGAAGAACAAGTTGAAGGGTACATAGGAGTAATAATTTAAGCATGTTGACAATATTTCTATGTAAAGGATACGCTGTTTTCTCATTCGGTTCAGTTAAGGTACCAACATGAGTAGAACACTCCACCTACACAACGGTTTTTTTATCATAGACCCCACTTTGGGTACATATTCCCATTCTATAACGATGAGCGATGGGATAATTCAAGCACATGACTCTCCAGCCCCCAAACAGGCAAAATGCATTGATTTGCACGGGCAATGTGCGGTTCCTGGTTTCGTAGATTCTCACCTACATCTTGTGCTTGGAGCAACTGGAAGTGGTGATGTGCAATTGAAGGGTTGCGCATCAAGAGCTGAATTTGAAGCTATGTCTCTCTCTCTAAATTTTAAGGACACCTCAGAAGATTGGTTAGTTGGCTCCGGTTGGTCTGAGCAATGTCTTGGTGAGATGCCAAGCCGTACGTGGTTTTCTAATAAAACCAAAACACCAATTCTTTTCTATAGTGAGGATTTCCATTGTGCAGTTGTAAATGATGCACTTCTTCAAAAAGTAGATGTCGAAAAGGTGAGGACCTTGCAAGGTGGTCGGCGTATTGATGAGGGGCTCATTTTTGAAGACGCATTGTTTAAAGGAGTTATGCCTTACATTCCTGAAGTTTCATTTTCAACCCAAGTAGAGCGAACGAAACGGGCAATCAAAAAATTGCATTCTTGCGGGATTACTTTTGTTGGAACAATGGAGAAAATGAAAGACATTGCTTCCGTTTTGGTTGCAATTCAAGAGCGTCAGGAACTGAGAATGCGAGCGATGTGTGTTGACAATCCTACTCGTGAGATGATCGATTCGTGTAATACTTTGGTGCAAAATTCGTATTTGAAAATTACAGGGTTTAAATCGTTTCTTGATGGGACGCTTGGCTCAAGGACTGCGAAAATGTATTTTCCTTGGGTTGATACTGAAGATTCTGGAGTGTGGACAGGACATGCTTTACTGAACGATCTTAACGAGTGGGTCCGTAAGGTTTCTTCTGCAGGGTTTGCTCCAGTACTTCACGCTATTGGTGACGAAGCGGTTGGTAGAGCACTGCATGTTTTACAAGATGTAGATGGGGCTTTAGTCCCTCGTATTGAACACGCACAATGTATTGCTGAGAGGGACTTGCCCGCGCTTTCAAATAGGTGGTTTGGAGTGCAGCCAACCCATCAACCAGAAGACATGAAACTGGGAATGAAGGCGCTAGGGCGAGAACGATTGAGGGAACTTCACAACTGGAGAAGAATGATTGATGCTGGAGGTTTGTTATCTTTTGGCTCTGACTGGCCTATTGCTCAGCCAAATCCTCTGTTGTCAATGCAAATTGCTATTGGGCAAGGATTAACTCCACGCGAAGCTCTTGTATCGAGCACTACGAATGGGGCACAGTCTCTTCGTTCAATTCGAGGGGGGCATTTGCGTGTTGGAGCTTATGCTGACATTGCAGTATTAGACCAAGATCCACTGCAATGTGACTGGAAAGAATACCTTCCATCTGTGACAATGACGATTGTTGCAGGCAAGCCAGTTTATACAAAGGATTAAACTATGAATGATCGTCTCACACATCTCGATAAACAAGGCAAGGCTTCAATGGTCGATGTTTCTGGAAAAGCGCCTTTGCTTCGCACTGCAGTTGCGGAAGGTTTTTTTAATGCAAAAGAATCAACTATAGACGCACTACTTTGTGGAGATTTACCAAAAGGTGAAGGGCTTGCTGTTGCAAGGATTGCTGGAATTCAAGCGGCAAAATTCTGCGATAAGTTGATTCCACTCTGCCACCCACTTCCGCTTGAACTTGCAGAAGTAACATTTGAGCGAGTAGATTCTGGTCGATTGAAAATCAATTCAAGAGTTGTGGTGACTGGTAGGACAGGAATTGAGATGGAAGCATTGACTGCAGTAAGTGTTGCAGCATTGACATTATGGGATATGACAAAAGCAATTGACGGCTCGCTTTCTATTAGTGACATAACATTAGTTGAGAAAAGAAAAGAAGAGTTGGATTAGCAGGTCTCATTTACTTTTTGTATGAAAGCACAAATCTTTTCTGGGTCTTTTACTCCTAGTGAACTTTCGACTCCACTACTGACATCTACTCCAGCAGGTTTTGCTTTTGCGATGACTTCCTGAACATTTTCAGGTGAAAGTCCTCCAGCAATGATAACTGGGGTTTGAAGGGTAGGAATCAAAGCGGCTAATTCAGAGACATCGAAAGAGACGCCTAGCCCCCCAGTGGATCCATCAACGAGTATGGCTACTACATTTTTACAGCCATCCCAGCGTAATACTTCCTCTTTATTCCATTGCATCGCTTTGATGACAGGACAGGGGGCAGTTGTCACCATGTGTTCATCTTCGTCTCCGCAGAGTTGAAGCCAGCCGCCCCATGTTTTGTATGGTTCAAGCGAGGGGGCGTCTTGTAGGACTGCTACGCCAATTACATCAGTAGGAAGCTGGAGCATGAGCTGATCGGCAATGTGTCGTTCTACAAACCTCGGCGAATCTTCGACGAAAACAAAGCCAACGGCATTCGCGCCGGAAGCAACTGCAATATCTATAGTATCTTCGTCACAGAGCCCGCAGATTTTGACGCTTGTTCTTATTGTGTTTTTAGTTAAGAAGTTTCCACTCATGAGGTTATTTCTTTTTGGATTGATACTGCAAGTTCTTGGTGTTGTTCAGAAAAATCTGCTGCGTATTTTTTGAGCAATTCAGAAGCTCGCTTCTTGTTTTGTAATATTCTTGTGTATTTTGCTGCAAGAAGTAGGGCAACTTTGCCTCGGTCCTTCGCTTCTTTGTATTGTTTTAGGTATCCCTCAAATACGAGGACGCCTTCTTCAACTCTGTTTAATTCTAGTAAAGAAGAACCAAGGGTATGGAATGTTCTGGGGTCTATTTTAAGGGTTGGATTTTTTTTAATGGAATCAAAATATGTCTTTGCTGCTTGATCGGTTTTGCCAGAACTTGCTTGTTGTGCGATTAAAGTACGTAATTGAAAATCTGGATTTGCAACCTCTTCAACACTGTTTTTAAACACTGGGTTTGCTTCAATTACTTTCTGTAGAGAGCGCCTCCTTCGAAACTGGTTAATTACTTGTGTTAAATCAAATTCACTTGAACGTATAAACCCAAATAAAAGCGCTAAAAATGTAAACAAAAATCCTCCTGCATATCCAACTAAGTGTACTACCCATGCTGTTGTTGCATTGTTCTTAGTTACAACACTTGCGAGCAGATTGAATGTATCAAGTAAAACAAAAAAACCAACCAAGAGCATACTAGGAATTGTATAGATGCCAATGATAAAGAAAATGAGAAGGACATGAATGTGTGTTTTTGGTGCAAGCACGATAAATGCTGCGACAACAGCACAGACCGAACCACTAGCCCCAACTACAGGAGCGACATAGAGCAATGTATGAACAAAGCCGCCAATTGCACCGCACCCTAAATAAAATATAGCAAAACCAATGTGTCCCATTCGACCTTCGACGGCTTTTCCAAATGGGAGAAGAAAAATCATGTTGAGAAGAATATGCATCCACCCAGCATGTAGGAATTGATATGTAAAGAGTGACCAAATGTGAAAATTCGATTTTGAGAGCTGCCCTTCAAACTCAAGTTGGGCTAAGAATCGAAGTGCATCGTTTTCGCCATTTAGTCCTCCGCCGCGGTTTACTGCCCATTGTATGGCAAAAATAAGCACATTTAGCCCAATTATCCAATATGTGACAATGGGCTGCTTCTTATGTTCCATAGTTGTACCAATTGGAATCAGCATTTTGGCATTGTAGTGTTGGAATTCACAAGAAATTTGCTAAAATGAAATTTTACATGCAGATATGACAAGCGATCATATCGAGAAATAGAACCTAAGAACCAGGAGGCTCAAAATGAGCGCTACTATGCAAGGGATGCATACAGATATCGGTTTAGTAAACACAATCGTTGCACGGTCTGCTCTGTCATTTATTGATGGAGAGAAAGGGGTGCTCGAATATGTGGGGTACGATATTGACGATCTTGCCCGTCATAGCACTTTTGAAGAAACTACGTTCTTGCTTTGGAATCTTAGGTTGCCATCACGTTCAGAATTAGCAGATTTCACAGCGCAGATTCGCAGCAACTACGAACTCTCTGAAGGGATGTGGGACCTTATAGTTTCTCTACCTAGAGACGCAAGCCCAATGCATGCGCTCAGAACCTTAACATCTGCTCTTTCATTACACGATCCTGCTGCTGACGATCCAAGTCAAGAAGCTAATGCTAGAAAATCAATTTCAATGCTCGCGAAGATGCCCGCATTTATCGCCGGTTTCGATAGACATCGCAAAGGTTTAGATCTTGTTCGCCCAGATGAGCAGTACTCAATTGCCGAAAACTTTTTATACATGCTTACAGGTGAAAAGCCAACAGAGCGAATGGCAAGAGCGATGGATATTTGTTTGATTCTCCACGCTGACCATGGTTTTAATGCTTCAACTTTTGCTTCACTTGTCACAATTTCTACTCTAAGCGATATGTATTCCGCTGTAACAACTGCAATTGGTACGCTTAAAGGTCCCCTTCACGGAGGTGCAAACCAGGGCGTTATGCTTATGCTTAATGACATTGATGGGATTGAAAATGCAGAGCAATACGTGATGTCTAAATTAGCTAACAAAGAACGGATCATGGGCTTTGGGCACAGAGTGTATAAATCTTATGATCCACGTGCTACTTATTTAAAAACATTTGCTCAGGGTATAGCAGAAGACACTGGCAACTTAGATTTGTTCAACTTAAGTAATGAAATAGAATCCATCATGGATCGCGAAGTCGGTTCTAGAGGTATTTATCCAAATGTTGATTTTTATTCAGCCACTACATATTTTTCATTGGGGATTGATCTCGATCAATTCACACCGCTCTTTGCAATGAGCCGAGTTTCAGGGTGGACTGCACATTGTCTTGAGTATTTGCAAGACAACCGACTTATACGTCCTCGGTGCGACTACATTGGTCCACATCAGCAACCATATTCGCAGATCTCTGAACGCGTCTGACAAGCAAAACAATACACTGGCGTTTCTAATTCCTAAAAAACTATCCCGCGGGTCGTTTATCGCTTTGTGGCGTTTCTTCTGTTTGTGTTTCTTGCATCGCAGTGACTTATTGTTTATACAGGATCAGGCGATCGTGAGAGAGCAGAAGGACGTCATTTTTGTCGTCATTTGTTAAGTCTGTAATGATGACTTGGCTAGGTTGCCATTCACGTGGCTCTCCACTTGAAAAGATTCTTGATTCAAAAATTTTAAAACCAGTGGCATATAACATTTTGGCATCTTGGCTAAATGTAAATATCTCAAGCATCTGTTCTCCGGCATCAAGCGAAACCATGTCGCTATATCCATCGGCGTTTACATCGCCCATCGCTAACTCGTGTTGAACACGGCGCTCGTTATCGCTCCGCCATGACTGTAACTCATGAAGTGTGATTCGATCTCCTTCAATCTGAATAATTGCAAACCCAGAATTGCTCATTGCAATAATGTCTGGAGTGCCATCGCCAGTGAAATCTTCACAGTACATAGGACCGAAATCGTATCCGTGAACGAAGAGACTGTCTGCTTCCTCCCATTCGTTAGAGTCATTACGATTGATTGCAACAACTCGTTCGTTTTCTCTATCGGCAACGTATAGTTTGTCTCCACTTACTGCAATTGAAATGAGATCAGAAGCACCATCTTCTAAATTGACTTGGGTTACTACTTGCCATCCGGGGCTTACGCCTTCTTCTGGATTAGGTTCATACCGAACAGCTCGAACATAATTGTCAGCTACAATTAAGAGCTCGGGCATTTCATCGTTGTCAACATCAAAGATAGAAATATTCATTTCAGTCGCTTCGCGAACAAGGCCAAACTGCCCCATTTCGTTGTCATCTAGCACATCAAATCCATCTTCTGTAGAGAGGATAAGTTTCATGGGTTTATCGCGTGTGAGAACAAGAAGGTCCGTGCTCCCATCTTGATCTGCATCAAAGCCTAGTATTTGATCTGGGCCTCTGCTTAAAGATCCAAGGTCAATTGTTTCACTATTTCCCTTTGCGTCGATAAGATCAATTACATATGCGCGTTTTTCCTTAGAGATGACAGCGACTTTCATTTCATTATTCAGTTGAACTGCAGAGAGAGAAATGGGAGTGTTCCCAGAAGAGAAAGGGATGGGCTGAGGAAAAGGGAGTTGGAGAGTGTCTAATTCTGAACGACCAACTACGCCTTCATCTTCACTTAGAACATAGAGTTCCTGAACACCGTCTTTGTCTAGGTCTCCAGTTGCAATTGAACGAACATCTGAAAGTGTCGGAGACGATACTCCAGCGGAAAGCCCTTTCTTATTCGTCTGTTCATACACAACAATGGTGTTGTCAGAAGGATTCGTTGCAACTAAATCCAATAGTCCATCACTGTTAACATCTACAATTAAATGTTTGCGTGCTCCTTTGCCAAGGAATGGATAGATTTTGATTGATGCATCACGGTCACCATGAGTTTTGATTTGTTCTCGTGTAATTTCATATAGCACTATTTTTCGAGAAGCTCGCTCAATTATTGCCATCATCGCAGCGTTCATGTTTGGAAGTGAAACAGAGGCAAATTCTCGTATAGTTGGCATCTCGAAGCGTAATTGTGGCCCCATCATTTTTTCGCCATCTGTAATTTGTGAAAGCCATAAACGAACAGGTTCACTGCTGTCTGGAATAACTCCTGAAATATCAAGTAAGCCATCCCCGTCATAGTCGGCAAGTTCGAACGCGGCAATGGAATCTTCAGTAGCAAATCGTACTGGCTTGCCTAGGGAATCTTCGTCAAGTGGGAAGGACTGAATATTTCCTTCAACGATTGTGAGCAACTCCGGTGAGTTGTCGCCAATAATATTTGCGATCTGGAAACCACTTCGGTTTGCTCGCAAGTTTTTTAAACGGTGTGTACGCGTTTTTGTAAAAGTGCCGTCGGATTCTTGTGCTAAAAAAACAATATTGCTTGGATTGCTTGCATAGATTACATCCGTTCTTCCATCATTATTGAAGTCATGTAAAGCAAGTGCGGACACCTTATGTGAAACCATAATTCGTTCATTTTTAAAACGCCAGTGCTCAGGTATCTCGTTGGCGCGTGTAACTGGAGTTACATCTTGAGGTGTGGCTCCGGCTTTTTGAAGAAGTACATCAATCCGACTTTTACGATTATTGACGACAAGGATATCCATTAATCCGTCGCCATTTATTTCGCCAATGTACATTGGACCTGCGCCATCGCCAATCTTTATAATTTCTAAATCTTCAAAGCCGAAATAACTTCCAAGTGAAGGTTCATCCATTGCGTTCATGGAGGTTTGAAGCGTAAGTACAGTAATAAGTGTAAAAATGCAATATTGTGCTATGTTCATGAGATTATTCCTGAGATTTAATACTTATATATGCTATCACGCTTGAGCGTTGTATATAGTATGTTTAATGAGTTACATGTTAAAACATACAAAATTAATCCTTCTCTCCTTTTTGGTCTTGAGTTGTATCTTGCGCGACACTTCAGCTGATATCGTTCGCCTTACTAGCGGCGGTGAGGTACACGGGAACATAATAAAAAGAACAGATAACAAGTTGTGGGTTGATATTGGAGATGAAGTTATTGAAGTCGAAATGTCCCAAGTTAAACAAGTAGATGCTGCAGACTTATCTGATAATGTTTCGGAAATTGATACTTCGAGTCTTTTTCGAACGGCTGCGCAATTGCCAGAGCGTAGCCCAAGAGAACAGGCAAAAAGAGTTGGTGCATCGGTCATTAAAGTTTCAACCCCAGGAGGGCTTGGTTCAGGCGTTTTGCTCAACGAAGAGGGGTACGCAATCACAAATGCTCACGTCATACAAGGCGAAACGGATCTTCGCGCTACTGTCTGGATTCCACAAGAAGATGGAACTTTGAAACGAACTACCATTGAAGATGTAGTTATTATTGCGGTCAATAATCATCTAGATTTGGCATTATTACGGCTTTCGCATCCTGATGATGAATCGTTTGACTTCTCCGTGTTGGAACAGGCTGAAAAGATTGAGGTAGGGGAAACAGTTTTTGCAATTGGAAACCCTCTTGGTCTGGAACGATCGATGAGTCAAGGAGTGATTTCAACAAAGCAAAGAAGTTTTGATGGGTTGACTTATATCCAAACGGATGCAGCAATTAATCCAGGCAATTCAGGTGGTCCCCTCTTTAACAGTCAAGGAGAAGTTGTTGGCATTACGAATATGGGAATTCCCTCCGCAGAGTCATTGAACTTTGCAATCCCAACACGATATGTAAAAGATTTTATTCGTAACCGTGAAGCGTTTGCGTATGACGAAAAAAATCCAAATGCTGGACACCTTTATCACAAACCCCCAAAGCGTTCAGAAAATGGAATCGCGTCTCAATTGAAAGATAGCAACAACGATTCCCAATAGAATTAATAAGATTCAGTGCACAGTAAATAGGAAACAATAGGAGCACATTATGTTCATTCTCGTACCATTATTCGCAACTTCATTTGCCCTTGCAGATGTTCAAATACAAGACGTAGTTCCAGAATCTACCATTTTAGTTATTTCAACTTCAGACGTTGGCAAAGTGATAACGCATTTACAAGACTCTGGAGTTTGCGACACAATCAGCGAGGTTGCTTCGTCAGTCAAAGAGCTATCAGGTAGTGATTCATGCTCTTTCGGGTCTACTGAGTGCACTGAGATATTGGGACAACTCGGGATAGATAAAGAAACGTGGACTCCCCCAAATGGAGATGCCGGCTTTGCTCTTTACCCAGTAGTAGATTATGAAGTTGGATCAGTTGGGATTGGGTATTTAGGAATGATTGAACTTGACGATCCACTCTACGACAATCTGTTCTCAGAAAAATTCGAAGAGTTTGTCGGTAATGCTGAAGTAGAATATGAAACTGTAAGTCTCTCTGGTCGTGATGTTTGGATGTTTGATTATTCGCTTCCTGCAACAGCGCCGGTTCCCTCATTGAATATTGACCCGAATGCTTTTAGCCGTACATACCTTGTGTATAGTGATGGTTACTTGATCTTTGGCTCAGAGCCAGATGCAATTGCTTCAGCGTTTTCTGCCATCGATGGGGAGCCAGAAAATGGGACCCTCGCAAGCAATGCTGACTATTTATCCATGCTAGATATATGTGGAACTGATGGCGATGTTTTTGCAGCAGTCCTACTCACTAATCTTGCAGACACGATTATGCAGATTGATTCTTCTGGGATGGCTATGATGTTCTTGCCAACACTTAAAGCAGCAGTTGGTGATATCGATGGAATTGCTGAGTCTGTAACTATCTCGCCTTCCTCCGATGTATTCATTGAAGCAACATATACGGCACTCATGAACGATGGTCGCAGTGGATTGATGGGTTTGATTGGTGAAAATACTACTAGTGAATCAATGCCTTCCTTTGTTGCGCCAGATGCATTGAGTTATTCACAATGTCAAATTAATTTGTCTAAATTTACTACTCTCATCAAGGAAACAATGATGAGCAACCCAATGCTAGGGATGCAAATGGCCGGACAGATGGAACAGATGGAAGCAGGTTTTGACCTTTTCTTTAATCCTTTGGGTTCTACCGTCCATTCCTTTTCTACAGGTCGATTGCCATTTACCGACGAAAGTGTCGGATATCTAGTAGCGATTGAATGTACAGATGAAGAAGCATTTGGAAATGCACTTGGAGCTACTTTGCCAATGATGGGCGCGACGCCCAGTGACTTTTTAGGGAATCAACTGTTTACAATTGATTTCTCAAGCGCAATGCCAATGCCTTTGCCGTACCCCTTAGAAATGTCCTTGGCAGTCGGTGGAGGGTATGCCTTCATCGGTACTACTCATACGGTTGAAAGCGCGCTAAGGTCAATTGCGAACCCAAAGACGAGCAAAAATAATTTGGTCTCAAATGCTGCACTTTCAATGCTGTCAAATGAAGATGTTTCCTCATGGGGTTTTTCTGATTTAAAGAAAAGCATTGAATTTCAAACAGCAATGTCAGAAGCAATGACTAAAGACATGTTCGATGAAATGGAAGCATTCGACCCTGAAATGGCCGCTGAAATGAGAGCAGAGTTTGATAAGAACTCTGAATTGCAAACCAAGATTTCAGATGCTATTGGTTCATTGATCGGTCCAATGGCGTGGAATATGACAGTTGATGATACAGGTCTAACGGCGCATGCCATCATGTTAAAGCCAAAGTCAGATTGACGGAGTCTCAGACCCAGCCAAGCTGGTAGAACATAGCTGAGAATATGAGGTCTGCGATAACAATGGAGACCACACTTTGCACAACTGTATCTGTTGTAGCTTTGCCTACACCAGCTGCGCCGCCGCTTACTTTGAAGCCGTTGTAGCACGCAATTGAAGAAAGAATCAAACCAAAGACGCCCGCTTTGAACAAGCCAGTTGTAAAGTCAGACATTGCAACTTGAGAGAGTGTGTTAGCTTTGTAAAGTTCGTACGGAACGCCGAGTAACTCGATTGATACGAACCCTGCCGAGAAGATGGCGACTACGTCTGCAATGATAGTAAGTAAGACAAGACTCAAAGTTGTTGCAAGAACTCTTGGAACTGCGAGAAATCTAATTGGATTTAGTGCTTGGGATTCTAATGCTTCTATTTCTTCGCCAACGACCATTGTCCCTAGTTCGGCTGCAATTGCAGCTCCAGCAAAACCGGTAAGTACGATTGCTGAAATCAGAGGCCCAAGTTCGCGAAGGATTGCAACGCCAACGATATTTGCAATTTTGTCGGTTTGACCAAAAGTTGATAGAGGTGGTTCCATTTGAACAGCTAGAATGAGACCGATACAGCCACAAACAAGGCACACAATCCCGATAGATCTGACACCTATTCTGACTATTTGGCCGACTGTGGCAGCACGTCCAAAGCGAACATCTTTGTCAAAGATCGAGCGCTTTAACCAAATTGTTACATCTAAAATAATGCCGAATACGCCACCTAAAAATTCAAATAAACGAATCCAAACATTTCCCCAGGCTTCTATGGCTCGGAGCACGGTATTTGGCTTCGATGGTTTCTCTGAGTTAACTGGCAAGCGATTCTTCTCTTGTATCAAAGATTGTAAAAATTTGATCGAGTCTTGCCAGTTCGATAATTGAGCGAACGCCTTCTTGAAGAGAACAAAGGACAAGGCAAATGTCTGATTTCTTCGAGAGCTGCAAACCTTCGATCAATGTTGCTATCCCTGAAGAATCCATGTACGGCACATGCTCCAAATCAATAACAATTTTTTCTGTTTTTGATTCGATGATTGGGCGAAGAGCGACTCGCAGGTCACTAGATTTACTCAAATCAATATCTCCAAGTGGAATAACAACGGTGGAGTTCTCTGAAACTTCGATATCAATTTGTAGTGTTGATTTGTCCATTATTGTGAAGTCGATTGTACAGGAGTGGTGTGTGTATTTGTTGCAGTTTTTGACATGGTGAGTTTCATGCCTCCCTGATCTCTCTTGGTCCAAGTTGCGTGATTCATAATTGTTTGGATTAAGTGTACCCCAAGTCCTCCCGGTTTGATGTCTTCCAAATCACGAGACTGAATGAGGTTTGAGTCAACCTGAATAGCGTCGTCTTCAATTTCGATAGAAATTTTTGGAGTTGGAGTAGTGAAGGTCGAATACTTCAAACGCACTCGGCCTTCTGTAGAGCCCATATATCCATGTCTATAGATGTTGCTCAATGCTTCATCGACAGCCATCGAAACTTGACCCGCTTCACGAAAAGAAAAACCGCACTGTGTGGCAGCAGAAGTGATAAGTTTTCGAATTGTTCGAAACCATGCAGGGGAGGTCTGAAAATCAATCGTGCACTCTGATGTCGAGAGGGTTGTACTCATTTGTCATATTCATGGTAACCTGCCATGTTCTCATGAGAAACAAAAATCATACATCTTCTATGCAAAAAGGCCATGAAACGGTCCTAATTCTTGATTTTGGTAGCCAATATGCCCAACTGATTGCCAGAAGGGTCAGAGAGGCCGGTGCTTTTAGTCTTTTAATGGCTCCAGACACCCCGATCGAAGAGTTGGCAAAGCATAATCTGGCAGGAATTATTCTTTCTGGTGGTCCATGTAGCGTTAATGAGAAGAACTCGCCTAGGTGTGATAAAAGATTGTTTGATCTTGGGGTACCAGTTTTGGGTATTTGCTATGGAATGCAAGTTGGATGCCTAATGCTTGGATGTAATATTGAAGGTGCTCACGCTCGTGAGTTTGGTCGCGCTTCTCTTCATGTTATTCAAACAGAGGGCTTACTTCGTGGAATACCTGAAGACACTTCGGTTTGGATGAGTCATGGAGATCAGGTTGAAACACTTAGTGATGACTTTCAAATTTTAGCGACAACTTCAACGTGCCCGATGGCTGCAGTTTTGCACAGTCAAAAACAATTTTATGGTGTCCAGTTTCACCCCGAGGTAACACACACGCCACATGGTGTAGATTTGCTTCGTAACTTTCTCTATGAGATTTGTGAACTGCAAGGTACTTGGCGAATGTCTGATTTTAAGGATGAACAATGCGCACTCATTCGGGAGCAAGTTGGTAATCGACGTGTACTATGTGGTTTAAGTGGTGGGGTTGATTCATCTGTAGTTGCCGCGTTGTTACATGAAGCAATTGGCGAGCAATTAGTGTGTGTCTTTGTGGACAACGGATTGCTCAGAAAAAATGAGCGGTCTTATGTTGAGACAACGTTTAGAGATCATTTTGAAATTGATTTGCGCGTAGTTGATGCATCAAAACAGTTCCTAGATGATCTTAATGAGATTGTTGACCCTCAAGAAAAGCGAACGAAAATCGGGCATCGATTCATTGAAGTATTCAAGGAAGCCGCCGCAAGCATACAAGGCGAATCAGAGCATGAAATTCAATTTTTGGCGCAGGGCACGTTATATCCAGATGTAATTGAGTCGGGGCATGGTTATAGTGGCGCTGCTGCAAATATAAAACTTCATCACAATGTAGGCGGTTTGCCCGAAGAATTGGGTTTTGATTTGATAGAACCTCTAAGAGATTTATTCAAAGATGAAGTTCGGAAACTTGGAGAAGTCCTAGGTTTGCCAGATGGGATTATTTGGCGCCATCCGTTTCCCGGGCCTGGATTGGCAGTTAGATGTTTAGGTGAGATTACAGAATCAAAACTTACGGTCTTGCGTGAATGCGATGAAATTCTGTTAGAAGAAATAGTTGCAGCGAATATATATAGAAATACCGACCAAGTGTTTGCTGTGTTGCTGCCAGTTCAGAGCGTTGGAGTAATGGGTGATGGGAGAACGTACGAGTCGGTTGTAGCTGTGCGAGCTGTTGAAACACAAGACTTCATGACCGCGGATTGGGCAAAAATACCCTATGACGTGCTAGGTTCAATAAGCAGCAGAATAATAAATGAAGTTCGTGGCATAAATCGTGTTGTATACGATATTAGTTCTAAGCCGCCTGCTACTATTGAGTGGGAGTGATTGACAATTAATCAGCTAAGTTCGCGAAAATCATTCTGCCAGCGGAAGTTTGAAGTGAGTTTGTAACTTCAATCATTACTTGTTCCCCAACACTCTCTCCTCCATCTTCAATCACAACCATGGTTCCATCTGGAAGGTATCCAACGCCTTGTTTAGGTGACTCGCCCATCCTAACTACTTCAATTTGCATAATTGCGCCAGGGACAGCTTGCATTCTAACTGCACTGGAGAGGTCATTTAGATTGAGCACAGTTATGCCTTCGATTTGTCCAACCTGTTGTAGATTAGAATCTGTTGTAAGAACACGGTACCCACATGATTCTGCTAAATCTAGTAGCCCCCGGTCAACCCCGCTACTTGTTAATTCTGAGGATTCAATGGTGAGTTCAATTTGAGAAGAGTTCCGAATCACTGCAAGAACGCTAAGTCCGCGGCGGCCTCGTTCTCGTTTTGTTTTATCTTGCGAGTCTGACAATGTATGCAATTCGTCGACAACGAATTGTGGAATAATCAGTGGGGCATCAATAAATTTAGATGTTGCAAGTTGTTTGATTCTTCCATCAATTAAAATTGAGGTGTCAACAAGTAGTGGGCGAATGCCTCTAACTTTCTTTGTGAACTCAATGTAGGGAAGTACCAGCCGAAGGTTGTCTTTTGTTGTGAAGACAATGCTAATTGAAAAGTAGCAAAGTGTGATTCCACAAACTAGTTTCAGTAGTGTTAAATATTGAAATGCAACATCGCCACGTTTGAGCCCCCAAGAGTCACCAATCAAATCAATTAGTAGACTTACAGCTAGAGCTGCAAAAAGCCCAGCAACTAATCCAAGATAGACTCCTAGGACAGCAGAAAGTCTTTTGTTTGGAGTGATGATGTCAATTACTAAAACTATGATGGCAAAAGCGATCGTTGAAATTAACGGGCCGAGATGATCAATAACAACTTCGTCGATAGTTTGGTTTGTTGCGTTTAGACCTGCAATGAACGGTAGGATTGCAGCAGCGAACATAAAAGTGATGAAGAGAAGTCGGATTGTCAATATGACTAAACGCCTACTTGCACGGTCTTTCGATTGTTCTGTAGCAAAAGAGCTTTGCGTTGGATTGGTTTTCTCTAAATCCATGTGTGAAGTGTTCCTTTTAAATACCGACGATTACACTTGACACATGGTATCATGCCTATATTCTGAAGCAGGAAGGGCGGTCGGCCTCATAGTCGGACGTCCTGCGAACCTGGTCAGGGCTTGACGGCAGCAGCCATAAGTTGTGTCGCTCGAGCTTTGGGTCCCCGGCCGCCCTTCCTGATTTTGTTTTACCCTTAGGAGGACTAGATTGAGTTACACCGTATTAGCAAGACGTTACAGATCCTCAACATTTGAAGATATCATTGGACAAGAGCCAATAGCTCGAACCTTGCGCAATGCAATCGAATCAGATAGAACTGCACATGCATATTTATTTTCAGGAACTCGAGGCGTTGGCAAAACATCGATGGCTCGGATATTCGCGCGTGAACTTAATAGTTCAGAAGATTTAACTCAGAAGGACGAAATCAGCGAAGCTATTTTGCGTGGCGAAGATTTAGATGTTATCGAAATTGATGGTGCGTCTAACCGAGGTGTTCAGGAAGCCCGTGATTTGATAGCAGCATCTGGCTTGGCTCCTACGCGTTGCAAGTATCGTATTTATATTATCGATGAAGTGCATATGCTTACTACTCCAGCATTTAATGCTCTTTTAAAAACAATGGAAGAGCCTCCGTCACATGTGAAGTTCATCTTATGTACTACGGAGCCCCACAAGGTGCCAGCAACTATTCAAAGCAGGTGTCAAAGGTTTGACTTCAGGTCAATACCTTCTGCAAAAATCGCTACTCATCTTGACTTCATTTTAGGCGAGGAAGGTATAGATGCTGCGCCAGAAGTTGTTTCGCAAGTTGCTAGGCTTGGAAATGGTTCAATGAGAGATGCGTTGTCCATTCTCGATCGTCTTCTTGCTGGAGGTGTATCGACAATTAAAGTAGACGAAATGGAAGAATCGTTGGGGCTGCCTTCACAAGTTGCAGTAACACAACTTTGTGATGCCGTTTCAAATAAAGATATACAAGGGGCGTTAGAATCAGCTGATGAGTTGTTACTCTCAGGAATCTCATTAGACCGTGTGCTTGAAGTCGTTGCGTTAACGTTTCGAAATGCACTGATTTCGAAGGTGTGTGGGACAGAGACAGAGTTGCTCGAACTCTCAGATGATGTGCGAATAAGTGTTGCACGTTTAGGCGACTGCTTTGATGAAGCCACAATGACTCATCTCATTGCGCTCTGTGATGCTTCGAGTAGGCAAGTGCGTCGTGGCGGTTCTGGAAGAGCATTGTTTGACGCGACGATTGCTCGGTTATGTCTTGTAGGTGAGGTCGCGGAAGCTGGATCTGTCCTTACGTCAAATCTAAGTGGTACAGAAATCAAAAAAAAAAGCATAGCTCCTCAAGTCAGCCGTCCACCAATTGTTGAGACAGTGTCCGAACCACCTGTTGGGGAGCCTTCTTCTCCTCCTGAAGTGAATTGGGAAGCATTGCAGTCATTGATTTCGAAAACCGCAGGTTTAAAAAAAATAACAAAATATTTAGTCTTCTCTTCTTTGGAGGACCAGAAACTCACATTGTCAATCTCTGATTCAGGTCGAGATTCAGTGAATTATATTTTGGCTCAGCGCCAGAAAATTGAGCAAATGTTGACCAAAGAACTTGGCATAAAATTTCAAGTCATTATCGATGCTTCACAACAATCGGGTCCTCCTGTAGCAATGGATTCTTCCTTTGAAGAAGTTGAAGAAGACGAACTCGTTAAAACTGCGAGGGGTTTGTTTGATGGGACAATTGTCCGTGTTAGGAGCACCAAGAAGGATGGCACATAATGTCTCTTCGTGATTCCAAGGGTACTCCTATGCCAGTACGTAGATTGCTTGATGGTTTGACTAGACTGCCAGGCATTGGTAAACGGAGTGCGGAACGAATTGCTTTTTTTCTCATAAAAGATGATGCTGAGCATGCGCTTGAACTTAGCCAATCAATTGCAGATGTGAAGCAACGCATTGTGTGCTGTGATGTATGTAATAACATCGCAGATACTGCTCCGTGTGCAATTTGCCAAGATACGCAACGAGATGCTTCGACTGTACTTGTCGTTGAACAGCCAAGGGACCTTATTCGATTGGAGGCAACTGCAATGTATAAGGGTGTCTACCATGTCTTGACAGGAAGGATTGATCCTCTTGCGGGTGTTGAGGCAGTTGATTTAACTGTAGATGTTTTGTTGCAGCGTGTTGATAATCCAGATAGAAACGCAAGGGGAGTTGCAGTTAAGGAAGTTATTCTAGGTTTAAACCCAAACCTTGAAGGAGATAGTACATCTTTGTTTCTTGCTAATGAACTGGCGTCTCGAGGGATCAGAGTAACTCGGCTCGCTCGAGGATTGCCAAGTGGTTCACAGATTGAATATGCTAACACGCAAGTACTTTCCGATGCTATTTCTGGCAGACAGGGTATGGAATAATCTAAGGTTTTAAATATGAAATTTAAGATGGGACAAAACTTAAAGACAGGTCAGCAACTAACCCTTGCGCCCAGGATTATTCAGACGATGGAAATTATGCAACTTCCATTACCTGCTTTAGAAGAAAAAATTGAACAGGAGCTTGAATCAAATATCGCATTGGAACTTGTTGAGCCAGAACCTGTAGAGTTGGATACTCAGGACATTGGAGATGATTCCGAAGGTGAATTTGGAAGACTTGAAGAATTTGAAGAACAAAGTGGTGCAGACTTTTCCGATCTCCCCCCGCGAAAAGCGCAACCACTTGACCGTGACCCAAAACTTGATGCAATGTCAAATATCCGTGCGAGGAAAGAAAGTTTGTCAGAAGTTCTTCTGCATCAATGGAGTTTCGCTGATGTTGAGGAACGAGCAGCAGTGGCAGGGAGAGTTCTAATTGGACTCATAGATGTGGATGGCTTCTTAACACTTCCAGAAGAAGACATGCAACAGGCAATTCATTCTGAACTTCAACTTGATTATTCCTCTGAAGAAATTGAAGCCGTTATTCTTCTTTTGCAAAAATGGCTTGACCCACCTGGAATGGCCGCTCGCTCACTTCAAGAGTCTCTCCTTAATCAAGTGAACGAATTCATTGCTGATGACTCTGAGGGTTGGGGAGATGTGGCAATTGTTATAGAGTCGCATTTAGATGACTTGATTTCCAATCGTTTGCCAAAAGTGGCTTCCTCTTCAGGTATTGGGCTTGATAGAGTAAAGAGTGCCATAGACAAAATGCATGAATTGACATTAAGCCCGGGTCGCCTTTTGGCTTCAGATAGAGTGCTCCCGGTTATTCCAGATGCCTTCATTCAATTTGATGACCTGCAAGACCACTATGTTGTAGGGATACGTTCGGGCAATATCCCACCGTTAAAAATATCAACGCAATATGAAACTATGTCGTCAGATCCTGGGACAGATGACCGTGCTAAACATTTTATTCAGAGAAATATTAATGCTGCTCGTTGGCTTATTGAAGCAGTTGAACAGCGAAAGAAAACCCTCAGCAACATAGTTGAAATTGTTGCCGATCGTCAACGCGATTTTTTAGATCAGGGAGATGCATATCTACGGCCTTTGCCTATGGTTGAAGTGGCTGACATGCTTGGTATCCATGTTGCGACCGTGAGTAGGGCAGTTTCTGACAAGTGGGTGCAGACACCAAGAGGCATTTTTCCACTACGAAGATTTTTCTCAGGCGGGACAGGTACTGATTCTGACGGAAAAATGAGTTGGGAGGCAGTGAAAACACGTTTGCAGGAAATAATCGACAACGAAGATAAAATGAACCCATTAAGCGATGATTCGCTAGCTAAGAAATTGCGGGAGCAGGGAATTGAGATTGCTCGGCGAACTGTCGTAAAGTACCGTCAGCAACTTGGGCTTCCTGCTGCTCGGTTGCGCAAGAAATTCTGGCTCTGAGCCAACCTGGCTCAGAGCCAGGTTGGCTCAGAGCCAGTAGTGGTTAGATAGTTTCAATTTCTTTTGCTTTTGTTTCGCACATTTCATCAATTTTAGAAACGTGCTTTTTAGTAGCATTTTCTATCTCATCTTTTCCATGCTTACCGTCATCTTCAGAAATTGCGTTACTCTTGTCTTTTACTAATGCATCGATATGTTTAATGGCGTCTCGCCGCTCGTTACGAATAACAACCTTGCTTTCTTCAGCCATTTTCTTTATTTGGCTCACAAGTTGTGCTCTGCGTTCAGCAGAGGGAGCGGGGATGTTGATTCGAATCATGTCGCCTTCAGATTGTGGATTCAGGCCTAAGTTTGCACTTTCGAGCCCCTTAATAATATCATTCTTGGAAGCTGGGTCGTAAGGTTTTACGATAAGTTGAGTTGCTTCACTTACAGAAATTGCGGCGATATCCTTTAGATCGGTAGGACTTCCATAGTAGTCAATTTTTACATACTCAATAAGAGCGGTCGTTGCTCTGCCTGTTCGAACGCCATGTAGCTCTTTGCCGAAGTAATTCACAGTCTTATCCATTCTCAATCGACAATCTTTTGTTTCGTCCTTAATACTCATGTCGAATTAGCCTTCTTCCGTTGTTACGAGGGTGCCGATAGTTTCACCGCTAATGACTTTGCAGATATTTCCATCGTTCTTAAAGTTAAAAACAACAATAGGTAATTGATGTTCCATACACATTGAGAGAGCGGTAAGATCCATCACGCCTAATTGTTTGTTGATTGCATCTGAAAAGGTAATGCTATTATATTTCGTTGCGCTCTTATCTTGCAAAGGATCATTTGTGTAGATGCCGTCGACTTTAGTTGCTTTAAGTAAAATATCTGCTTCAAGTTCGATAGCTCTTAATGAGGCGCATGTGTCGGTTGTAAAGAATGGATTACCAGTTCCAGCAGCTAGAATCAGAACTCTGCCTTTTTCAAAATGTCGCAACGCTCTTGCTCGAATAAATGGCTCAGCGACTGATTCGATATCGAGTGCAGACATTACTCTTGCGGATTGGCCTTGTTTTTCTATTGCTTCCTTAAGGGCAAGAGCATTGATCACGGTTCCAAGCATCCCCATGTAATCGGCGGTTGCTTGCGCGATGCCAATTCGACTTGCGAGTTCTGCGCCTCGGATAATGTTACCGCCACCGACGACGACGGCAATTTCTGTTCCAAGTTTTGCTGCATCTGCTATTTGTCTAGCAATCGTGTTCAATTCATCTGGATTAATTCCAAGAGTTCCATTATTCGAAAAACTCTCGCCGCTGATTTTTAGGATGACTCGTTTATAATTTGGGGTTGTTGTGGTCATAAATGTTGTCCTATATGGGCATTTGACTCTACAAACAGGGGTTCAGTCAAGAGCCACATAGCGTATGATGGATAAGATTCAAAGATTTAGTCACAAGAGGTTACATGAGGCAGCAACCAGATTCTTCACCAACTCGGGACAATCCAGCATTGAACCCACAAAACCGATCGACTGTAGATGCTATATCTCAGTTTAAAATTGCTGAGCGCTCTCGATGGAAAAAGAGAGTGCTTTCTTTTATATTTGTTGGCGCTCTCATATCTCTTCTCGTCCATATTAATCTTGGCTTTTTGCTGAGTTTCTTGCTGCGAGGTCGATACGAGGATCACTCTGAAGTTGTAACTACCACAATTGAATTTGCACTTGAAGATTCGGAAGCTCTAAATGAAATACCTGAGGGGCAATTATTAAAACACAAATCTGTCCGAACAGAGGCAACTTCTGACTCTTTAGTTTCAACCCAGGCGAGTTTGACGGCGGATGTTTCGATGAGTTCGTTAAGTGCGTCAACGCAGACAATGACTCCATCCCTTGCTGGAGGTGGAGGAGGATTAGGTGGAGGTTTGGGGGGATCTGGTGGAGGTACTTCTTTTTTTGGTATTTCTTCATCTGGCTCTAGCTTTTGTTATATTCTCGATATCTCTGGTTCAATGAATCAGCAAGGGAGACTTGAATCAGCGAAAAAAGAACTGTATGCATCTTTGAAGAAACTTCCGGACTTTTCTCGTTTCTATATCTTGTTTTACAATAATCGAATTCAAGAGCCAGCTAGGCAGAAGGGATGGAACACGGCTAGGGCATCTACGGTGAAGCGTATGGCGGAAGAGATTGAAAGTTTGAAAGCCGGTGGGGGTACAATTCCTGCACCAGCATTCGAACAAGCATTTATGTTGGACCCTTTGCCAGAAGTCATCTTTTTTTTAACAGATGGGCAAATCCGTGGCTTTGATGCTGAAGTACTACGCCTACTTATGCCAAAGAAATCAAGAGTTGTCGTTAATGCAATCGCTTTTGGCCATTCGGCTAATCAAGATGTAATGAAAGCCATAGCAACTATGACAGGCGGACAATACAAATTTGTACAACCGAAAGGTGCTCCATGATTCGTCTGTTCCTGCTTATCTGCTGGTTGTTACCGCCTTCACTTATTCAAGTTGTACATGGCGAAGTCATTGTCCTAAGAGATGGGCTTCCAGAGCTGAACGGGTCAATTCTCAGTGGAGGTAAGGGTGGCTTGCTGTTCAAAGAAGAGCACCAGAAAACAAAGACTATTCGAGTCCCATGGAGTTCAATTCTTCGAATTGAGACTGCCAAGCTAATGCCTCAACTTCAAGCTTTTCTTGATGACGGAGATCAATTGTGGAGAGCGAAGGTTCGCTTACTCAGAGGAGACATTGAGCTTTCAGAACCCATTTTTGCTTCCATGTTCAATAAATTATTAGGTGAAAATGGAGAAGATGCTCGCCTTGCAAGCGAAGGTTTACTTCGTGTATTGATTTCTCGTGGAGCCCTGAAACAGGCGCTCATTCCATGGCTTGAAACTGTCCGGCATCAAGAACTTGGGGTAGCGTCCCCATTTATGACTTTGCAACCCATTCTTGATCCAGCAACAATGGCTTGCCCACATTTGCCAGTAGGAGCACTTTCTCCAGCTGATTTGAATACCCTAGAAACTTACACATTTACGAATGACACGATTGCTGCGGCACTTGCAGAATTATTGCAGAGGAGGTTTTTGCAACCCTCTTCGGGCGTACTTCTTCATGTTGAAGATCCTCAATTCATGGCGCAAATTCTTCAAGCATCAGATGGGTCGCAAGAGGCAATCCAGATACTCCAAAGCAGATTAAAAAAACTTCTGCCTTGGCAACAAGTTTGGGCACACTATTCCATAGGGGTTGGGCTACTACTCGAAAAGGATCTAACTTCTAGGGACAGAGGAATGCTTCATCTAGCTATGGCTTCTTCTGTTGACCCAACACTTCAGCCATGGCTAACGGGAGCTTCAATGGTTTTGCTTTCTGAAGAATTGGCTAAAGATGGGGATGTGATTCAAGCTAAGCGTATTTTGCACGAGGCAAAAAGGGTGTTTCCATCTCATCCAATGATTATTGAAAATAAAAATATTTATAGGGACACTATTCCATGACAGAATCATTACATTTTTTTATTGTTACAGTTGCTGCTGATGACTCTTCGGCTACTTGGCTAAGTACTATTGGAAAGGGGGGGCCAGTTGGATATGTCATTATCCTTTTGAGTTTCGTTGCTCTTGCGCTGGTCGTGATGCACATCCTTCAGATAAGAAGGACTTCTCTTTTACCCCAGCATCAACTAGACACCCTGGAAGAGTTGCTTGCAAATGGACATGTTGAGGATGCCTTAAATTATTGTGTTCACCCTGAAAATGATTCTTATTTAACAAGAATACTAGCCTCAGGTTTGCTACGTTATCAACGCTCTGCTTTTGGTCCTTTCGAACTTAAAAACGCCCTCGAAGAAGCGGGCGAAGATCAAACTTCAAGACTCTTTCGTTCGACTGATGCGCTTGGTCTAATTGGAACGATTGCTCCCTTGCTCGGGCTTTTGGGGACCGTCCTTGGTATGGTGGGAGCTTTTGAGACGATTGGACAAACGGCGTCGAACACTCATTCTGACCTTGCTGTAAACATTAGTGAGGCTTTAGTTACAACAATGCTTGGCTTAGTACTAGCAATTCCGTGTGTGACCCTATTTAGTTTTTTCCGAAACAGGATTGAAGGGCTCAGTGCTGAAGCAGGAGTTGAAATTGAGCGGTTGGTTCTGCACCTCGAAGAGACTCAGGGAAGCTAACCTTGGCGTTTAAGAAATCACATTCAAGAGTTATCATCCCGATTGTTGAGATGACACCGATGATTGACATTGTTTTCTTGTTGATTATTTTTTTCATGGTTGCAGCCCAATTTGCTCAACAGGCACATGTTCAACTAGACTTGCCGGAAGAAAACGGCGAGCAAAATGAAAATAAAACTACAAATTCTTTGGTCATTAATATTCTTAATGATGGATCATTACTTCTCGACAATAGTCAAGGCGTCATTGCTTTGCAAGAGATTGATGACATAGTTGCTCACGCAGTACAAATTAAGCAGGTTGATTGGAATAATATCACTATTCGCGCTGATAAAAACGCAAACTCGAGAGCTCTGAACGAAGTGCTTGTTGTTCTTAATAAGCATGGCCTTGAAGCGACAAACATTGCGACGGAATTACCCTAATATGCAATTTTCTGCCACACAGCAACGAAGAGGTCTCAATCGAACAGCGTTGAGTTTGTCGTCAATGATAGATGTGACATTCCTTCTGCTTATTTACTTTATAGCTACGACGGTCTTTACCACTCCTGAAGATAAGCTTTCCCCAGCCCTTAGGGTTGGGGAAAGTGCTAGTTCTCAGATGCAAGATTTAGACCCACAAATCGTGACAGTTACATTGCAAGAATCGATTCCAGCATATTTAATTGGGGACCGAATTATTCGAGATCGCAAACAATTAGCAGATGTGATTTCTAAATTACCATTATCTCCAGGAATTATTATTCGTGTTGAAGATGATGTTCCCTTGGGTTTTGCGGTAGCAGCTGTACAAGAATCTAGAAATGTTGGGTTTCAAAAGGTGACTTATGTCCCGGCTACTGATTAGTGCCTTCTTTGTCTTTTATTTTCTTACTCTTGCTTCAGCTCAAGAGAAAGTCGTTGTTTGGTTACACAGAATGCAATGTAATGAGCTTATTGCAGTGTATCTAGAAGATCAACTTCTTCATGGTGATCGGAATACGAAGGTTAGGGCGGCAAAGCAACTCGCAAATGTATATGCTCAGATGTTAGCAAGTGCAGATAGGCAAGATGACAAAGATACATTGCTCAAAGCAATCTCACTCTTTGAGCGCATCCCTGAAGCGGGGACAGTTGAATTGCGTTTGCAACTATACCGAGCAACCTACCTTTCAGCAGAGCAAGCTATGGAGCGCTTTCGTTTTCGTCTATCAGATCGTGTTGAAACAGATATCGCAATAGTTGAGTTGCAAAAAGTTGCTAATGAATTTAGAGCACTTCGCAAAACACTTCAAAAGAAAATTAAGACGAGTCGTTCTCCCAAAGAAAAAAATAAAGAACAATTAGATTTAGCCACATCGTATCTTGCATGGTCTTTGTATTACGCCGCTTGGTATGAAGAGGATTCTGCAAAAGCTACCGAAGCTGCGCAATTATTTGCTGAGGTTCTAGATGGCGCCAAAGCAGATTTGGATCAAGTGTCTCTGGATTACAGGTGGTATGAAGTAGGAGCAAGAGCAATACTTGGTATTGCGCTTTGCAAAGCAATCATTCAGGATTCTGAAGGGCCCGACCCTTGGTTTGAAGAGTTGAACGATCCAGAAACATCTAATGCTGTGCGAAAGATTGTCCCTCTCTGGAGATTCTTTTTGTACCTAGACTCAAAGAGTTGGGACAAGGTTCTAAATTCGTTAGATAATTCTTACGGAGCCAATCAAGCTGTAATGTGCAGAGCTGCTGCGGTGCATGCAAATGAAAACTTGTCAAATCCAGCAGCAAGAAATGTTGCAGAGCAATCCATATCCACACTTATTGATATTGGTCAATTGGGCATAGTCAGCGATTTTATTAACCAATTTGGAAATGACCTGTTGCCAAGAAATGGCTTCATTGCAAATTACCTTGAAGGTGATATCGCATTTCGAAAGGCAAAGGAGACATTTACTAGCGATACCCCTCCTGAAGACCAAAAGACGAGAAATACATTTTTCGACGTCGCTTCAATGTTTAATAGAGCTCTACATGCTAATGATGCAGACATGTACTCATCGCTCGTTCATGATTGCCAATTTAAGTGGGGGCTCTGCCTATTTTATTCATCGCAGTTTGAAAAAGCAGTAATTGCCTTTCAACAAGCATCGGATGGCGCTAAGAAGGAGCAAGCCATTTGGATGGCAATTGTAAACTTAGATTACATTGAACAGCTTTCTGACGAGCAGCGGGAGTTAAAAGATGAATTGAGTGAACTGTATATCAAGAACTGGCCAAATACTGTACGCGCAACTGAGCTCGTATTAAATCGTGCATCATTTGATACAGCTTCTCCTGAAGCGATTGAAGAGTTACTTTTGATTCCTCATTCAGATCCGAAATACGAACAAGCACAACGCCAAGCTTCAAGGTCTTTGTATAAGATGTGGCTCAGCGCGAGGGAAGTGCAACGGGGCACTGTAGGCAATAAGTACATCAGTGTTGCCTTGCCACTTATGATTGCCGATAGTAATCAGTCAGATGATCTTCATGCAACGGAGGTGTCTTCAGTTCGCGCGTTAAGAATCCTTGAAGTCGCTCTTAATCCTGATGTCAAAAGAATTGTCGCAGCACGTAGGGCAATTGATGTTCTTGATGAAATACAAAAACGGCAGGGGGATTCCTTGCAAAAGTTTAGCAATGAAATATTATGTAGAAGAGTTTCTCTTTACTTGTTAGAAAACAACTTGGAGCAAGCGTCTTCTCATTTCCTTGAAATGAATGTTTGTTGCCCTGAAGATTCTTGGACCAGGCAAGCAGCTAGAGAGTTGTGGTCAATCTTTCATTCTCGTGAGCACGAGTTGCCGCTTCTGCTCCGTTATGCTGCCGGGAAGCAATTGCTACTTGGAATTGAAACACATCAGTATGCCTCTGATTTGTATCTGGATATTGCCTTGAAAACTTCAGAAGCAGCATTTGAGCTCTATAAACAGGACAGTACAGAAGTAGTAGCCGCGGAAGATGCCCTAAGTATTTCAAGAGTATTAGTTGCACATAAATCAGATGTTGCTCAAGTTCTAGTACTTAGTGCTAGAGTTGAAATGGAACTGGGAGATTCCACTCTAGCAAAGGAGAGATGGCAATTGGTTGTTTCTGGATCCCAGCGAGGTTCTCTTCAGTGGTTTATGGCAAAGTACAATAGCATTCTCTTGCTCGAACAAGAGTCAGCTGAACGAGCTCTTGAAGTTCTAGAACAACATCAAATTTTATATCCAGAATATGGTCAGGAGCCCTATGGTTCTAAGTTCCGTCAACTTCATGACAGATTGCTAAAGGAGACGAATGATGGACCTTAATCGCAAAGCAGCAAATCTATTGGGAATTCCACCAACTGATGACCCTTGGTTGCTACTTGGTGTCGCGTCTGGTCGTTTGAACACAACAGCTATTCGCAACGGGCTTCGCCGCAGATTAGCTCAACTCGACGCGCACCCACGGGGTAATAGTGCAAAAGTAATGGCTGTTCGCTCCCATCTCAAAGAGATTGCAGAAAAGTTAATCGACACTGTAACAAACGAACCGCAAATGACTAACAAAACTTCATTAGAACTGACTCCATTAGACCAAGCTATTATTGCTGCATTGGTTAGCGAAGGTGGCTGGAATAAGAAAAGCAGATCTCGCCTCGTCAGCATTGCCGCTTCGTATTCAATTACAGTTGGTGGTTTAATTCTGATATTAGAAGCGTTCGCAGAAGCTGCTCGAAGTGGAAGTGGCCCACTTTCTGATAAACAAAGATCAAAACACTCTATGAATCGCTCTTGGACTTCTCTGCCTTCAAAGCCCTCAACAATGAGTACAGTTGATACATTTATCTCCAATGTTGCAAACAAAATTACTCCTGAATTGAGCGCGCCTAGTCCCGTAACGGTAGTTAAACTTTCAGTTATATTTGGTTTCCTAACATTGACAGCTTTAATTCTTAGCTTACTAGTTTTGCTCGGTGATGAAGCTCCTCTTGTTTCTAGTGAGCAGAACGTGCAAACCCAAACACAAACAGCAAGTAATAATATATCGCCACAGTTCCAAAGTAAGTTGTTCAAGCAATACCCTACTTTTGCTATTGATGGAGTTAAACAAAGTATGCTTTCATTTGCTGACCAGGGTGTCGAGCAAATTGCAATCTTAGAATCACTCGCGATATCTCTTCGTCATTCTTTAGAGGAAGGTGTGCCTCCTGTGCCATCAGTCTTTCAGGATTGGAGTGCTGCTGTAAAGATTCTTGGTTCTGGCTGGATCTATTTGGACTCACTTACTTTGGAATCCGCGAAGGTGAATATTGTAAAAGTCTTGCTTGAAGCCGAGGCGTACCCTAGTTATGCAACGGAGTTAGTTAAGGAATTGGACACCGCCTACCCTCGATTAGGGGAGCCACTGGAAATTGCTAGGTCTTCATGGACATCGGGCGTGTTGGCTTCATTGCGTTGCGACCAACGCCTAAGCGCGGAAATAAGAGACTCGATAAAACGATCGCAGTTTTCTGAAATTACTACCTGTGACTCTGCTCAAGCGCGAATTCAAGCTCTTGGTTTAATTGCCCGCAGAATATTTGAAAACACAGAGTTTGACGAACGGTCTCTTGAACTTTGGGAAGCTTGGATGGATGTTGTGAGTCAAACTCATAGTAAAACAGCTGGCCTTGATTTGCAGGTTCGTCTTGTTGAAATCATCCTAACTTCAGATCTTGATTTGCTAAGAGACAGTAATTCCCGAAAAGTTCTCGGAAGATTAGTGCAAGAGACAGACTGGGTTTCTTCATCGTTGGCAAGGGACGCTATTTGTGGGTTAATTTCCTCGAGTGAATTAAGCGCTTCTGATGCTGCCATATTGACTTATTTGTTGTATGCATCTGGGAATAATTCTTGGTTTTCAGAATCAAATATTGTGGGGCAGACGAGTTCTCTTGCAGAACGCCGTGAGATTTCAGCTCGTATACATCAAGATTGGCCAATCGATACGAGTAATGTAATCTCTGTTTGGAATTTATCCCTTCCGATTGGCCTAGATACAACACTTGTTAAAGATTGGAGGCGTGAGGCAAACAGCTTAATACGAAGTAACAGCTCTGTGTCACTGAAGTTAACGAAGTTGAGGTTGTTAAATGAAGCCGCTGTGTCAATTTGGGAGGGTAGACCTGATCTCGCCCAAGTTGCAATGGAGAGGTCAAAGTATTTTAAAATCGATGCTCAATTTAATAATGCTCCTTCTCAATTGATTGCAGATGGAACATTCTCTGATAGATATAAAGCAGCAGGAAACGATCGGTATAAAAAACAAGCGGCTATTTTTGGTCTGTCTAATTTGGAAGCAAATGATTTAGGAAAGAGAGATGCAAAACAATTAGCATTTCTTGCCTTAGTCAATAATAAAAGCCAGTTGAGAGATATTGCCACGGATGTAATTATTGAAAAGTTTAGCAATGGGAAAAATGTTGCTGTTGCTCTACTTGGCGCCTTCTCTCGTGCTAGAACCCGCGAACAAATTACAAAATTGGTAGCGAGTCTAACTGATGTCATTCTTCCTGACCCACAGTCTGAGCAGTGGGATTCAACTGCACGAAGCGCCTTTGTCCAGCATGCATTGACTGTTGGAAAACAACAATTAAAGGAGCTCGATTACATCTCTAACGAGTTGGCTTCTTCTTTTGTTTCGGAATATTTTTTATTGAATCCTGGGTCTCTTCCTTTTTCTAGGGAGCTTACACCAAACGAAGCTATAGAATTAGTTGTAGATTCATGGATAGGAGTGTTACCACCTCACTATCTTCCTAAAGATACAGCAGATTTCCGACTGGATGGCTTGTTGCAACGATACTTACAGGCGCAACTGGAGTATCTATCTCTCATGTATGCTGTTGAATCTAACTGGCGAGGACAGCCACTTATTGCAGACACTGCTTCACTTATCGAGCTACTCCACAAAAAGAACTCAATCGTTGATCAGATTGTCTGTATTGAAATGGAAATATCCAAACACTGGATGGAACTTTTTGCTGAAGTACTAGCAGAGTACGATAGAAGGATTTCACCATGAATTATGTTTTTTGTATATTCGCACTACTGTTAATAGATGCGAAGATAGACTCTTGGGAAAATAGGATAAATCCAAGAGATGGTTTGTCTTACATTAAAGTTGCGGAAGATTTGCATGCAAAAGGTATTGAAACTAATGATCAGCGACAACTCATCCAAGAACTCTATGTGCTCGCTGCTGTTGCTGATTCCGTGTACAGAGATAGCGCAATACTTGGATTGCTGTCAATCGAGTTGGACCAAAACATGATTCAGAAATTACAACTCCTTAGGTCCCCAACCCGCCAACTTGTTCCATCAGTTATTAATTCAAGCTTAGCTGGGCGGGTAGAAAGTGAACATTCGAAAGATGAAATATGTAGTGCCCTTGTTGCTATTAGGCAAGGGAGTTCAATTGATGAAGCACAACTTTCACATTTACGACCTTGGGCGTTTATGTTTCCAAGCAGTTTTGATCCTCTTTTTAGAGGGGAGCAATTACCAAGAAAGCAATTGAATGACAACGAACTTGTAAGCACTCTGAGGGTCGAATTAGCTGTACTTGGTGGAGCTACTCTCTGGTCTGCAGATGCTGTTTCAACTGGAGTTACACCAGTAGTCATTAGCATGAGCAACGATATTGCTACCCTGATGAAGGTTAACCCAACGTTGCGATTACGGAGTAATGGTCGTTGGGTTTCAGAATAAGAAAAGGCACTGACTTCTAATTTATGGTGAGTAAAACTTTTGCTTGCTTTTCAGGACAGGCAGTACATCTTCAACAGCAGTCGTTGTAGGAATTGACCATACTGCCCACGAGGTTTTGTGTGGAGGCATAGCTAGTTCAAGACCATCACGTACGAAGCGTTTAAGTCGGCGAGTAGAGAGTTGATCGATAAATTCGTGTGTAAGCGGGGCGGCTATTTGAAGGTTCTCTTCAGCTGGAATCATAATCGCAAGAGGTTCGTCCATAAAGTCAGAGATAAAAGCAACCGACCAAAACCAACAATCTCCATACCACTTGATTTCAATCTCTATATTTTCAAGAGCAATAATCTTAGAAATGGCTTTGTCGAATGCTTTTTTTGCGTCATTAAGGGCCAATTTGCGAAGGGAATCGAGCGAGGGCTTGTTGTATTCGTCTGTCCAGATTGAAGGGGGGGCGTATTTTGCCATTGTCGAGGCTCCACTTGTACACGTGAGAATAGAGCATGATAGCATACCCAACGTGAATGAGACAACACCCCAAACAGTTCCAGAAGTTGACCTGAGTAGAGCTTCTATTCTTCTTGTAGACGACAATTTGCAGAATTTAGAACTCATGCAAGCATTCCTTGAAGAATTCCCATGTTCAATAAGGACGGCATCAGATGGAGTAGAGGCGATTGAAAGCATTGAAGCTGAGCGCCCTAACTTGGTAATTCTCGATGTGATGATGCCACGCATGAGTGGGTTTGAAGTTTGCCAGAAGATAAAATCTCAACCATCTACTCGAGACATTGTTGTCATTATGGTTACGGCGCTCAACGAGGTAAGCGATTATGAGCGAGCTGTTGAATGTGGTACCAATGATTTTATAACGAAGCCAGTGAACAAACTCGAACTCATCACAAGAGTACGGACCCTGCTCGAACTAGCACTTGTGAAGCAGGGCTTTGATACTACTTAAATACGTAAATACGTAAATATGCATTATTCTCCGTAAATCACTCCTACTGCCCTCAAATAAGGGTCAGAGCCGTTTGCCGTGTTCAGAGGGAGCAGAATTGACAGAGGCCTGTCCCGCGCTCTGTGAGTAGTTGACGAGGGGAGTCATATAACGACTGACAAAGGGAGGGGCAGGCCTCTGGCTGAAAGGGGAAATCTTTTATGCAGCAGGGCGTCTTGTACTGACAGCAGGAGTTCCAGTTCCACGAACCCAGCCACGGCTTCCACGGGGCTCAAGAGTAATGAGAAGGTGCTCGTAATATCGCCGGAGTGCTACAAGGTCAAATCCAGCGAGCCAATTAATCGGTGCTGTCGGGTTGAGTCTGCAAATGGCGTCAATTACTTGGTTCTTTGTTAGCATGGGTATGTCCTTCCTTGTCTTGCGATAGAAGGATTTCGGGTGCCCCAGTTAAATCTCTGCATGCGATAACTGAGGTGAAAATGTTAAGTTGCGAGCCAAATCTACGTATTCACGAGTGGTAGTGGGTCTAAAAAAAGAACACCCACTAGATGTAGTGGGTGTGTAATATTGTGGGTAGATAAAAAAAAAGTAAGTTAATATTCGGACGTTACTTGCGAGGGACAAAAATCGTAGATCCAGGTGCGATATTTACCGAATCAAGATGTCCCGACGCTCCCTCTGCTCTAGAAGTATCGAGTCCATGTATGTGAATATTGGAGCCGTGGTGAGTCATCACACCTTCTTGATTCTTGGCGAAGAACCCAACAATTAGCATCTCTGTTTGTTCGCCATGAAGTCGCCATGGTTGATCTTCAGGTGGAAGGTCTGGAGATGCTACAGGGCAGAAGCCATTTATTACATGCATCTCATAGTTAGTAGTTGTGGCATTGACGTAAAACGAGAATGGTTTATCAGTATCAATGCCGTTGCGCTTTGCAACTACTTCGACTGCTTCTTCAAAGGTCAGGTTAGGTGGAAGTATGTCCTCTGTCCAATTTTTAACATACGCAAGTGTGAGTAACGTTGCTGACTCGTTTCCAGAAGCAGGAGATGAGATCGCTGTTTTACCATCGGAAGTTTTAGCAACAATGATTTTACCATCAACAACAGTAATTTCACCTTCAAGATCAGCAAGCGCACCTACCGCGAAGGCGTGTGGTTTCGAAGAGATTTCTTCAAAAGAAATTCGTGCTTCTGTATTGCCCTCTCTAAGAGCATCACGCATGCCACCGTGCTGAGTGACTGTGTAAGAAGAAGAACAGCCAGCAAACGCGAAGGTGCACAGGACAAAATAAAATCGCATTAAGTAATTTTCTATCAGGAACTACAAGTGCAAGAACAGCCACAACTACCGCTATTTGCATTTTGAGCATTGGCCCACAATGCGTTGACAGCAGACCAGTTTACTACGTTCCACCATGCATTTACGTAATCAGGCCTACGGTTTTGATAGTTCAAATAGTAAGCGTGTTCCCATACATCGAGTGCGAGTAGGGGAGCACAGCCACACATTCCAAGGTCAGTCATAAGAGGGTTGTCTTGGTTGGCAGTTGAACAGATACAAAGTTCGCCATTTCCATTCACAGTTAGCCATGCCCAGCCAGAGCCAAAACGAGTTGCAGCTGCCTTGGCGAAAATATCCTTCATTTTGTCAAGCGAACCAAAGGTTGTGTCAATAGCGTTTGCGAGTTCACCAGTTGGGCCGCCTTCACTTTGTGAGCCCATGATTGACCAAAAAAGAGAGTGGTTGTAGTGTCCACCGCCGTTGTTGCGTACTGCGGTACGTATTTCTTCTGGAAGCGCGTCAAGTGTTCTAAGAAGCTCTGCAGTTGTTTTATCTGCCCACTGAGTTCCTTCAATTGCTTTGTTTAAGTTAGCGATGTAACCAGCATGATGCTTGGTGTAATGGATTTCCATTGTTGTAGCGTCGATATGTGGTTCAAGCGCGTCGAATTCGTAATTAAGTTTTGGCAATTCAAATGTCATAGTGTTTCCTTTTGGGGACATTATAATCAATTATCAAAAGGGGATAAAAATATCTACATAACAAAGAGTTTATTAGTCCTCTTTAAGTATGTGAAAACCTTTATCAAATGAACCAAATTCGGTCTTGGAGCCATCTACCCAGCGAACGGTTACGTCAGATATTCCATTGGCATCGCCAAGACCAAAATGTACTCGAGGATCATTAGCCGCCATGTAACTCCATGCTGATTGAACTGGATGTGTAACTGTTTTGTTGTTCACCTTGGCTGTGACAACTGCACCAAGAGCATCGCGACCATGTGAATCGATGACGCTAAAAGTAACGGCGTTTTCTTTGTTTGGATGCACATTCATCAGCAAGTATGCAGGGGCATCGCGGTTCACAACGAGTACATCAATGCCTCCATCATTGTTGATATCTCCAAATACTGCTGCTCGGCTAGTATGGACTTTTGGGTTCTTAATCCCTTTGATAAGCTCCCATTTCTTTGCAGTCCCTTGCAGCAGATAGTTTTCTTCTGCAAAGGGGTCTGCTGTATGTGCAGTTCCAATCATTTGCACTCTTCCATTGGCTTCATATAAGTCAAGGAATCCATCATTATTGAAGTCCACCCAGCCCAACCCGAACCGAGTCGCGTGCCTAGTTGCGGTGCGAATTCCTTTTCTAGCTGTGATATCTACAAAATACTCGCCTTCATTAAGGTAAAGCGAATCACTCTCCCCAAATAAATTGCAAACGAGGATGTCAAAATCCCCATCATTATCAAAATCATCCGTAGTAACGCCCATCCCCGCCTTAGCTTTGCCTTCATCGTCAAGGGCACAGCCTCGCATAGCAGCGACATCAGTAAACGACCATGAGCCGTTATTTTGCCACAACTGATCAGCCATCCCGTCGTTTGCCACAAAAATATCGATCTTGCCATCTCCAGTGTAATCGTTGCAAAGAACACCGAGTCCGGTTCCGGTGCGAGTTCCAATACCTGCGGGTTCAGACATATCCGTAAATGTCCCATCACCATTGTTACGATAAAGCAAATCTTTCGCAGGAGCCATGTAATTTGTAGGTGAGCAGTAATCAAGCATGCCTTTTGCATTAAAACATTCCAGCACCAGACCGTGCGCCCAAACCAAGTAATTTATAACATACAAATCAAGGTCGCCATCTGCGTCAAAATCTGCAAACGCCGCGCTTGCTCCCCAACCATCATCGCCAACACCGGCAGTGCTCGTGACATCTTTGAATGTCCCGTCTCCGTTATTTTGTAGCAAGACGTTGGCGCCGACATTAGTTATAAAAATATCAACAAAAGTATCATTATTAAAATCACCAGTTGCAACGCCCATGCCATATCCGGTGTCTCCAGTATTGCTTGCTTGGGTTACATCAATAAACTTGCCGTCATCGTTGCGAAGAAGTACATTGTATTCTGGAACTTTCGAGTCGAAGTGGCCACCTTGTACAAAATAAATATCAAGATCGCCATCATTGTCAAAGTCAAGCATGGCGGCGCCACCACCAATAATTTCTGGCATGTTAAATGTTCCAGTGTCACCGCTAACCCAGTTCAGCGCAACCCCACGTTCGCCTGCTTGGTCTTCAAGCCAAACCGTATCTTGTGTTGGTGAAAGAGCAATTAAGAACAGAGTTGCGTGATGTATCATTGATTGCCTTTAATTTTTAGAACAGATTGCCACGCTCTTTGTATTCGTGGGTCGTCAGGGTAATCAATCTTCGCTTGGGCGAGTAGTTTGATTGCTGTATCAGGGTCGCCTAGCAATGCAATTGCAATGCATTTCCCACTAATGCTCCCAGTGTTTTTGGGTGAAGTTTTTAAAACCAACTCAAATTCCTGTAGCGCCTTTCTCGGATTACCAGTGTTCAGCAACACCATCCCGTACATTTCTCGAATGTTTGGGTCGCTATTTCCAAGTTCAATAGCTTTACTAAAGAACGAAGAAGCTGAAGGCATATCTCCTTTTTGAAAGGATAACTTGCCAGCAAGAGCGTGTGCTTGAGACATGGAGGCCTGCAATTCAATTGCCTTCTTAGCATACTCCAGGGCAAGGTCGATTTTACCAGTCGCTCGCATGATATATGCCATAGTGAGATATGAAGGTGCGTACTTTGGAGACCACCGCATCGATTTCTTGATGGTGTCTTCAGCGAGTTTGACTTGGCGAAGTTGTAAGTACACAGTTGCGAGATTATTTAGTAGCGCTGGTTCTTTGGGGTGCTGGAGTGCAAGAGCTTCTAAAGTTTTTTTTGCCCCTGTAATATTTCCAACATCAATCATTGCCATCGCGCGGGCAAGGTCTGCTGCATATCCCTTCTTATATGTCTGCATCTCCTCAAACCAAGGGTCAGTCCAAGTTGGTGGACCATTGGATTGTACCTTGAGAAATTGTGAGGCGAGTTCGTTATTGCCTGCACGGCGATGTGCTGTACCTAGTAAAAAAAGTACATAGGGATGATTGCCACCTCTTGAGATAAGGTTGTCAAGAAGAACGATTGCTTCTCTTGGATTCCCCTTGGCTAGATGGGTTCGAGTTAAACCTATGATTGCGGGTACGCAGTTCGTGTCTATTTCAATTGCAGTTTCAAATCTCTTACTGGCTTTCTCAAGATCCCCTAAGTCCATATACCAAAAACCTTGGCGCCAAATTGCCGGTGTATAGTCCTTAACGTTTTCTAGAGTTTGGATTGCTCTTTCATATTCACCAGTTCGTGCCAGAGCAATTCCTAGTAAATACCTAGGTTTTGGATTGCTTTTAAGTTTGTCTGAATATGTGTAAGCACTTATCGAGGCATCGTCAAGGTCATGTGCATGGTAAAGCATCCCAAGAATAAACCATTCGTTTGCGATCTCCTGACTCTTTTGTTGTTGTGCAGAGATGGCGGTTTTTGCTTCAGGAGACAATTGAGAAAAGTCAATTTCTATAACTGGTGGAGTTAGTAAAAGAAGAGTAAGTACAACTGAAAGCATTTGTTTATTCTACGTGACTCGTCAATGCAATAGGTTCGCCACATTCGGAGCAGGAATCAATTTCTGGTGTCTTTGTGATGTCATACCCACAAGCCCTGCAATCTGGTGATTCTATGAGGACCTTCATTCGTAAGCCACACGTTAAACAGTGGCTTTTGCCACGAGGTATTTGAAGCGTACTATTGCATCGAGGGCAGATGCCTTGAAGCCCACTACCGTCATACAACGTAAATACAGATGCTCGGAGCATTTGCCCAACGAGTAACCCGAGGATCGCAGTTGAACTGAGGATGCCTGTTCCCACGGCAAGGCGGAAGGAGAGATCTGTTGGGCGAATGTTGTTCATTGCAAACCAGATATTGATACAAAAAGTGACAATAGCCACTGAAACGATAACAAGTGTTCCGAACTCAGCCCAACGAATTGCATATTGTTTCGCTCTGAATAGAACGATATTCGCAATGCCAAAGATTCCACCGGCTCCTCCGCAAATAAGGATGAGAATGAACAGTGTTTCTTCTTTCGCGATATCTCCCTCTGTGAGAAACATTGCAACTTGGGTGAAGATGCAACTAGCAATGGCAAACGTGCATGCTGTGCACATGTATAGAAGTGGTTTTCGGATGAAACAGAGAACAATTATTGGAAAAAGAGTTTGCAATGGAAAAGCGATGTATCCAAAAAACTCTACGCCCTTTTGGTTGTAGAAGAGCCAAAGATTAGTGAGCCAGATTCCAAGGCATATTGTCCAAATTATTGTAAGTGCGTAGCCCGCGAAGCGAAGTTGTTTGCTCGAAGTTCCAAGAAGCCCTATTGAAATGAGTGCCCCGCAGCCAACAATAAGCAAGGCGGATAAGCCAAACTTTTCTGATAGCTGTGCAGTGCGGCTAGCGAGCTCGATCCAGATTGAGCCTAGGGTGAGCAAGTAAGCCACGCACGTAACAATTCCAAGAGAGGCGCCAAATAAACGTGTTCTCTTAACTTCAATTCGTTGAATTGAAAAAAGCAAAAATGCTGCAGTAATCGCAGTGAATATTGCAGTGGCAAGGAGTCTTGGGATGATACTATTTGTGTTGGGAAGAAAAACTGCGAGTATGCCTGCAAGGGCAGCAATGCCAAGAGAGTAAAACAGTATCCGAGTTGCGACTTTTCGATAATCCATACGTAGGTATCGTAACGCGAAACGGGGCAAGCGATCTTATTCCAAAGAACAGCCCCCTGACTCTAGGAGTCAGGGGGCTGCGTGGAATCTCAATAAGA
>CAZQGB010000002.1:0-80345 GCA_964592615.1 uncultured Isosphaeraceae bacterium
AAGTATGGTGGATATAGACATCACTTGCAATACTTGCCACTATCGTATTGAATACTCATACATTGCACACGATGTGATTGGAATAGATTTTTGGATTTTCTCCCTGAACAAGAAATAAATGAGCTACTTCACGAATTTGGTATCACCACCAAGGGCGAAGGTGATACTTGTGTGCTTCTTGAAATGAGCGAAGACCAAAGCTTAGCAAAGCACTGCCTAGATAACGAGGGCTGTCTACCTTGCGGTAGTGACGAACAAACGGTGTGTTACACCGTTGCCGCCGAAGAACTCGGTAACACTGTCTGTGGGGCGATACATAAAATTCATCAGGGGCAAACCATCTTGATACCTTGTGGAAAATGGAGATCTGTTTTTGACGCAGTTGCTTTCAGTATGGCAAATGATGAGTTGTGGCAAGAATTTGATGCCTCTGCAACAATCAAACTCAATACCCGAGACCCGCTTTTGTTTGAGGCGAGTGATGAACAAATATTGTTATCGCTTATTACAGCGCTGATGAACGATGCAGAAACTCAAGAACAAAGCGTGTTCCTTATACCGGCTGGTGCACCTCTCCTTATTCACGTCCAACCGGGCGGACCTGTAAAGTTTTGGTTTGGAAACAACGCTTTGGCCGATGAGGTTCGGGAAGTGTATACAAACTAAAGACAATCTATTGGTTGTACAACAAACCCAGTAATGCCACGAAAAACAATTAACCCTTGGTTTATGGAAGAAGCAAACGCCATCGCTGCCATTGATGGCGCCCGCACAAGTAGAAACTGGGAAGAGCTTTCAACCGAAATAAAAAAACTGTCAGAGGCAAGGTCTCAAAGAGCCAAGGCTGCGCACAACGGGAAAAAGGTGCAACTTATTCAAAGTACAGAAGATCTTGAACGACCACACAGCGGTGGGAGATATTTGGTTCAGCCTCCACTTGTTGCAAGAGACGCTGCACTTTTTGATAACACCATGAAATCAAACAAAGTCTCTAGTCTTGTTGTGTGTCGTGAACCCAGAACCGCACTTGGTCTTTGCCCTATTGTTGCTCTAGGAAGCGGTGTAACCGCGCGGGTTCAAGTTGAGGAGCCAAAAAACCCAGACAAGCCAACTTGTGCATGGTTTGACCACGCTATTGAAGAGCTTGGAGACCATGTTCTTGAACAAATTAAGAAAGATTCACCAATCCAAAGAAGGTTGGATTATCTGATTGCTCATTTTTCCGCCATTCCTACACATGGGCGGATATATCGGAGTGCAATCGAATTTTGTGACACGCTCGCACAAGAGAGCGTGTAGGATGTCAATGCATTAGGATACAACAGTGGCTTTACGAACAACTCTTGCAACTCGTTTTTGGTTAAAAACCGTCATAATGGCGGTGGTCTGTATAGTCCTTGGAATTTGGGGTATTTGGGATTATGCCGTGGCGATTCCACAAGCCCAACTTGGTGCTGATCGTGGAGCCATCCTTCGAGATGTTCTTCAACCTGCGATGGACACAACGGCCGTTGGTTCGACTGAACGAACTGAAGCGATAGTACTTCTTCAGGTTACTGCTGAAAATGTTGGCGAAACAGACCCGGAATGGGAAGCCGCTGTGTCCACATTTATACAGGCGCTAGAGGGTGGTGATGCATCTAATTATGAGTTGGTGTTTCAAGAGGAGTTAAAAAAATATGGAGACATTGTTGCTCCTAGTAAGTTTGATAGACCTATGCAGTGGCTCTTTATTTTGTGTATACCGTTTGGTTTTTATTACCTTTGGTCATACTCAAAAATGAAGCGTCGAGCAGCAATGTATTTGCTTGATGATGTGGGCACACTTACAACACCAGAAGGTAGTTGGACAGCACAAAAAATTAAAGACATAGACATGGGAAGCTGGATTTCAAAAACAGGTAAAGCGAGAACTACATGGACAGCAAAAGTGATTGTTGAAGATCACGGACCAGTTATCCTTGATGATTATGTGTACAAAGATATTCATCTCATCATAGGGTCACTTGCTCACAGGTTTTATCCTGAAGAGTGGACTCCGCTAGCAAAACGAGTAAAAAAAGAAGTTGTGACTAGTGAAGAGTTGCCAGAAAATGCCAAAACTTCTGAAGAACTGTAATTGTGCCATTGTTATCCGCAACAAAGTTGATTAAGAGTTACAGCGGCCGAAGGGTTGTCGACCAAGTTAATCTTGAGGTTAGTGCTGGTGAGATTGTTGGCTTGCTAGGACCAAACGGAGCAGGAAAAACTACTACGTTTAGAATGATGATTGGAATGATTACGCCCGAAAGCGGGAGAGTGTTGTTTGATGAGGAAGATGTCACTTATCTTCCAATGTACCAACACGCAAGAAGAGGGATGGGATATCTCGCGCAAGAACCAAGCGTCTTCAGGGGAATGACTTGTGAAGACAATTTGCTCACTATTCTTGAAACACTGCCAATCCCAAAACCAATGCAACAGCAACGGTGTGACCATTTGCTACAGCAGTTTCATTTAGAGCACAAGCGCACACAACTTGCAAGAACATGTAGTGGGGGTGAACGCCGTAGACTAGAAATAGCAAGGTCGCTAATCACTCGCCCTAAATTAATTTTGTTAGACGAACCATTTGCTGCGGTGGATCCCCACACGGTTGAAGATGTGCAAAGTGAGGTTCGAAAACTCGCTGATTCTGGAATAGCTATTCTTGTAACTGACCACGCAGTTCAGCAAACTCTTCACATTTGTGACCGTGCATACATTATTGATAGCGGGAAAAACCTCCGCGACGGAGACCCAAAAACTATTATTAACGACGAACTTGTGAAAAAACATTATCTTGCCTCAACGTTTAAGGGAGATGAGTTTGATTGATAAAATAAAAAAAACCACCACTTTGTATACTTCACGCAATATGCGTTTTTGTTTTTTTGTTGTGTTGACCTATGTTTCTTTATTCGGGTGCGTAAAACGAACTATTTCTATCACCACCCAGCCCCAAGGCGCTCTGGTTTGGGTAAATGAAAGAGAGGTGGGGCGCACACCTGTAGATTTCGATTTTTTATACTATGGAGAATATGATGTGCGAATTGAAGGAGAGGGACAAGAACCAATTATGACTTCGAGATGGGCTGATCGTCCTCTTTGGGATGCCCCAATCATTGACCTTTTTGCGGAAATGGTTCCGTTTCGATTTGAATCCAAAACATTTTGGCATTTTGATTTTGAAGAGCGAAATGATGACCAAGAACTTTTAGTACAACGCGCAAAAAACTTGAGCGCTTCTGTCGTTCCAGACGAAGTTGAATAATATGAAACGATATATTTCACTACTCGTGATTCTCGGTGTTGCCGGTTTTATATCGTGGTGGTCCTCTAAAAATGAGGCTGGTGTTACACACCACATTCAAGATGAAGTCACAAAACTGGTTCCACTTTTTGCTGAAGACCCTAGTTCAATAAACGCTTTTGTTGTTGACCCAATCCTCCAACCAATTCTTGTGTCATCTCTTCAGCTCGCCATAAATGAATCAAAACACCAACACCAAGATATTGTTGTTGTTGTAACAGGTGGCGACAATGCGTCGTATGGCGATGGAACCGCAACACACGTAGCTACCCTGAATATAAATCACCATTCGGTTGTTGGGTTGCGAATAGTTTGTTCGTCCAAAACTGACCCGATACTAATAGCAGGTGTTTTTTCAAACAAAACAGATAGGATAGACACACCATGAAGGTTTGGATGAACGGGGTTTTTGTTGAAGACAAAGACGCCAAAGTTGGAGTCTTTGATGCTGGGTTTCAACATGGTGTTGGTTTGTTTGAAACGCTATTAGCTCGAAACGGCCAGGTTTTTCGGGCAAGGCAACACATGCAGCGACTCGCCGAGTCAGCAGCAATGTTACGACTAACGGAACAACTACAAGTTGATCCCCTAGTTGAAGCGCTGCAACTTACACTAAAAGAAAACGAACAAAAAGATGCAAGGATGCGGATTACCGTCACAGGTGGCGACCTCAACATGCTTCAACGAACCGGAAACAGCCAAGGCGGCGATCCAACTATTGTTATCCAGACACAACCGCCAACAGAGTATCCAGAAGGTTTTTATGAAAACGGAGTGATGGTTTCTCTTGCGAGTGGACGCGTTAATCCATACGAACTGGGGGCTGGGCACAAAACCCTGAACTATTGGTCAAAACTTTTAAACCTTCAACTTTCTGCCATGCAACAGTGTGGGGAGGCGTTATGGTTAACACCAAGTGCACATGTTGCTGGCGGCAGCGTCAGTAATATATTTGTTGTGAAGGATGGGTCTCTCCTAACTCCAATTGCGCGGGGCGAAGAGGATGAGAATGATGAACCATCAGCCACACTTCCTGGAATCACTCGTCAATCCATAATTGAAATTGCGGATGGGTTGGGTATCGGCACTAGAAAAAGTGAAATAAGTGTTGATGCGGTCCTCTCTGCCGAAGAGGTTTTCCTTACGAACTCAAGTTGGGGGGTGTTACCAGTAATTGGAATTCGTGCTCAGATTCAGTCTGAGGATGGTAGCAGTAGCCAAGATCAAGCGATTGGTGACGGGATTGTCGGAAATTTGACCAAACAACTTCATATCGACTACCAAAAACTTGTTGACCAAGAAACATCTGATAGTGTTTTGAGCGGTTAGCGTTTAACTCTCACATTTTTGCGACCGTTGGAATCCTTGCCCCGTGTGAGTGTTTGTATCTTTCTAGTAATTATTGTGATAATCAACAGAACACCAAATACTGCTGAGGCTACCACTCCAGCCACCACTAAAAGTGCGAAAATAGGTAAAAACAGAACCAAACCAAACACAATCACAGCTATTTTTGTGGGTGTTGACATTGGTCGAGCTGATCCAAATTGAAATTGTCTCATCACCATATATTTGAATCATAAACGGAATTGGGGTTGGTATCATAATGAAACCGCAAGGATGCACCATTGAGTACAAAAACCACACAAAACGCCTTTATCCACCTTCACCTACACAGCGAGTATTCCCTCCTTGATGGTGGAAACAAAATTGATGCACTTTTAAGTCGTGTCAAAGATTTGGGGATGGACGCTGTTGCTGTTACTGATCATGGAAACTTGTTTGGCGCATTTGAGTTTTACACAAAAGCAACTGCAGCAAAAATAAAACCAATTCTCGGGATTGAGGCATATGTTGCAATTGGTGATCGAAAAGAACGTAAGCCAACTGGTATTAGGGATGGTGGATTTCACCTTGTACTTCTTGCAGAAAATAATGTTGGTTGGGAAAACATTGTTAAGCTTAGTACCGATTCGTTTCTTGAAGGTTTTTATTACAAACCAAGAATGGATCACGAAACTTTAGAGCGTTGGTCTGATGGTGTAATTGCAATCAACGGTCATTTAGGGAGTTCAATCGCTTATCACTTGTGCAACTTTGTCGAAAGCGGGGCTGAAGAGCATTGGAATAATGCTGTTGATGAGGCAAGGTGGCACGCAAAAACATTCCCTCCAAACGAGCAAGGTGAACCACGATTTTATATTGAACTTCAACGACACGATGTTCAAGAACAACAGGCAATTAATCCATATTTGGTAAAGCTTGCGAAAGAACTAGATCTGCCAATTGTGTGTGACAACGATGCTCATTTTTTAGGAGAAGATGATTGGGATGCACACGATACGCTTTGTTGTATTTCAATGCAAAAGAATAAAGCAGATAATGATCGTTTAACGTACTCGAGGGATTTGTATGTTAAATCTCCAGAGCAAATGGCAGATTTGTTTGAGGATCTACCAGAAGCAATAGAAAACAGCGCTCTTATTGCAAACAGGTGTGAGGTTGATTTTGACCTTTCAAAAAGCCACGCTCCTGTTGTGCGGGTTACTGGTCCCTCGTCTATTGATCCATATCAAAACGGAGACCTGACCGAGTGGTTTAAAGAACAGTGCCAACGATTTACTTTGCATCCTTACGATTCTCGAGTACATACTGATATATCTGAAGAACAACTAAAAAACGATTGTGATAACGCTCTACTTTGTTTATGTGAGGCAGGGCTCGTTTGGAGGTATGGGGTTGATGGCGTAACAGATGAGATAAAATCTAGACTTGCGAGAGAGCTTGGTATTCTTTCTGACAAAAACATTAGTGCATATTTTTTGATTGTTTGGGATTTTGTCGATTGGGCAAGACAGCACAATATTCCTGCAAACGCAAGGGGGTCTGGTGTTGGGACTATGGTTGGATATGTACTTGGATTATCTAACGCGTGTCCTGTCAAGTATGGTCTTCTTTTTGAGCGTTTTACAGATCCAAACCGTTCTGAATATCCGGATATCGATATTGATATTTGCCAAGACGGGCGTGGCTCTGTAATTGATTTTGTCCGAAAAAAATATGGACACGTTGCTCAAATTATCACCTTTGGTCGTCTTAAGGCGCGTGCAGCAATTAAAGATGTTGCACGTGTACACGGATTAACCCCGAGTGAGGGACAACGGTTATCAAACTTTATTCCACCTGAGCTAAATATTACTATCGAAGATTCTCTTAAGAAGAGCGAAGATTTGAAAGACGCGTATGACAATTCTGAAAACATAAGAACAATAATCGATACAGCAAAGCAACTTGAACACCATGCTAGGCATGTTGGAGTTCACGCGGCAGGTGTAGTGATTGCTACAGAACAGCTTGACAACATTATTCCACTCTGCAGAGCAACGGGGACATCCGAAATCGTAACGCAGTGGGATGGTCCAACGTGCGAAAGAGTTGGATTGCTAAAGATGGATTTTTTGGGTCTTAGAACTCTATCTACTATTGAATTGTGTAAGAAACTTGTAACTGAAGGTTTGGGTGATGATGCCATTTGGGAAGCGGTTGGTACCAACAAAAAGGTTGACCCACACCCACTAGACCTTGAACGCATAAATTTTGAAGATGAAAAGGTTCTTAGTCTGTTTCGTCGTAGTGACACTTCTGGTGTGTTCCAGTTTGAGTCGGGCGGTATGCGCCGATTGCTCAAAAAAATGAAGCCGACAAAACTTGAAGATTTAATTGCAGCAAACGCGCTGTTTAGACCAGGACCAATGGATCTTATTGAATCTTATTGCATGCGAAAAAACGGTCAAGAAGAAGTTCCAAAAGTGCATGATATAGTTGACGGGTTTACTGCTGAAACATATGGCATTATGGTTTATCAAGAACAGGTTATGCAAATTGTTCATGCTCTTGGAGATATCCCCCTTCGCGACGCTTACACTTTGATTAAAGCAATAGGCAAGAAAAATCACAAAGTCATTAACGCTAACAGACCAAAATTCGTTGACGGCGCTGTGGAAAAGGGGTTAGACAAACGTTTTGCAGACGACTTGTTTGATTTGATTTTAAAGTTCGCTGGTTATGGTTTCAACAAGAGCCACTCAACGGGTTACTCCATTATCGCATTCCAAACCGCATACCTTAAAACATATTTTCCGGTGCAGTACATGACTTCTGTTCTCACCTTTGAAAGCGGTGCCAAGAAGACTGAGGACTGGGCACCATACATCGGTGATTGTAAACGGACAGTGTTTCCAGACCACACTTTAACGAACAAACACATTGGGTTTGGTGTTGGGTCTCCAGATATAAACTACTCAGATGAATTGTTTTCAGTTGTTTTTGGTGATGATGAAAAACATACTGCCAATGGTGGGCACATTCGGTTTGGTCTTGGTGCAGTAAAAGGTGCAAGCAATTCTGCGGTTGCGGCAATTGTTGAAGAACGAAATCATGGTGAATTGTTTACATCCATTTTTGATTTTTGCTCTCGTGTAAGTAGTCGTGCTGTAAATCGTGCTACCGTTGAATCGTTAATCAAAGGTGGGGCGTTTGACTCACTTCACGGTGTTGAAAGTCGAGCAGCACTGCTTAGTGTTTTAGACAAGGCGATTGCAATTGGTGCATCTGCTGTTAGGGATAAAGAAAGTGGGCAGGGTGGTTTGTTTGGTGGTTCAGAAGATGAGCAAGTAATAGAGGAAACTTCGATTGAACTGCCAAAGGTTACTCCGTGGACAACACCTGAAACCTTGAGCCATGAAAAAGAGGTTCTTGGAATACATGTTTCTGGCCACCCCCTTGACGAGCATGGTGATTGTTTAGAATCTTGGTGTTCAGATAATGTTTCAACATTAAGAGAAGGAAGAGATGGTAGAGAGGTTGTTGTTGGTGGGTTGCTTGTTGCCGTAAGAATTGTTGTTATTCGAAACGGTCGAAGCGCTGGACAAAAAATGGCGATCCTAACCCTGCAAGACCGGGTGGGTAAAATCGAATGTGTTGCTTTCTCTGAGCCTTATCAAAAATATGCTCATTTGTTACAGCAAGATGCCGTAGTATTGATTCTAGGAAAAACAGATCGCTCAAGAGGTGAGTTGCAAATCATTGTTGACAAGGTTAGTGCACTACAAGATGCTTCTCTCTATCTTGCAAAAAGAATAGAGTTAACCTTTTGTGAACAAAATTCAAACGGAGCAACAAAAGGGCAAATGGAACTTGTTTCTGGGTTACTTAAACAGGCTGGGTCTGCAAAAGTTGCTTCTGGAGCTACTCCAGCTGAGGTGGTTGTTTATATCAACTCTGGAAACCATACTACAACCCTTCAAAGCCGGCAAAGGGTTGTAATTGAACCAAAACTTGTGCAACAAATTGGCGATGTTATTGGTCAAGACAATGTTCGACTTGTGTCTATCGGTAGCAATTAACAGTTTGTTAAGCTGCTTTATCGTTCAACCAATCATCGTCGTCAATTGATTCACTTGGCCAATGTGATTCGGCTCGATGGTGAATTTTAACAATAGTATCGAGTTGCTGACCAAAAATTGAACGGGTGGTTTCAATTGTGTTTATTGATTCTGTTTTAAATGTTCGTGATTCATCGCGGAACAATACTATAACCGCCATGCACTGATCTCCTGAAAAACATCCGTAAGAGACTACCTCGTTTCCGGAGAAGTCGGTTGGGTCAAGACCCATGGCGTCTGCAAAGCGCTCTCCGTTTTTAACATGTTTAATTTGCTCATCGGTTGAAATAACTGAGCAAACAGCTGGTCCAATCGTATCAATCAATGATTGAAATTGTTCTGGTTGTCTGTCATAGTTTATGTATGCACCAATTCCCCAGTCGCCCATACCTTCTCGCAAATACACGACTGCGTTCATAGCACCAACTCGTGTCAACATGTAGCCAAGTGCTGTTCTTAGCATTGACTCTACTTCAAGCTCTTGGTTAAGTAGGGTTTGAAACTCGGCTCCAATGGCACACTGCTGCATCTTTTGTTGTGTTTCGCAATTTACATTTGCTAGTTCATTGTTTAGGGCATCGTTGGTTTCTTCGGCAAGATGTCGCGCTTCATTCATTTTGCCACATAAACGAACTGCGTAGTTAGCGCGATCTTGTATTTCCTTATCTTCTTGTTGCTTTTGCAACAGAGCGTGGGTTCGTTCAGCAACACGGTTAAGGTCTTTTGGAATGTTTATAAAATCAGAGCCACCGTTTCGGATGAATTGAATTACTTGATTCGTGCTTGGGTTTGAGGAATATCCTATAGCAACTGTAGTTGGGCTTAATAGTGAGATTGATTCAAAAATGGTTTCTGTTGAGGTTTCATCATAGTCCGCAGAAACAAAAACCACGGAGATTTTTTCGTTGCATGATACTTCTTCAAAAGATGATATTGATGTTGCTGTTGTAACACTGTGACCATGGATTTCTAGTGAAGCGCGAATGGCGTCAACCGTGCTTGTTTCCGAGCCCAACACAAGTATGTTGGCCGGCCCGCTCTCTAGCTTGTGGTTATTAATGTTTTTAAACGCTTTGTCGAACTGATCCATGGTTGCCTTTCTGTCCCCGATCAATACTCGGTTCTTTTATGTTGAGAGTAACTGCAGTACTGCTTTTTTGATTGTTTCACTAGATTCGTCATATTTCGATGGTACATTCAGGTCCTGATGAGTATTTTTTACAACAACAATCATTGGATCCACACCTTCGGGGCTTGAAAGTGTGTTTTGAACCATTTGCTCTTGCAGACCAGGCACACTTGAGCCCATGAACACTAGTTCTGGCTTGAATTTGTGTGCGAGGAATCCAGCTTCCCACGCGTTTGAAGCGTGATGGATTTTGAGGTTGTGCCCAACAGCATGGTTTCGAATAACCGAATCTGTTTCTATTGAGTTAAGACCGATTACAAGAACTTGGATAATTGATGTTCCCAATCTACTTTGGTCCATGTTGTTTTGTTGCATAAACCGCTGAAGTTCGGCACGTGGAATTCTGCGAAAACGAGATCCAGGAACCTTGAACCCTTGTAAACGCCCGCTGTCAAAACAACGAATGATTGTTTGTTGTGAGACATTACATATTTTTGCAGCTTCACCTGTTGTAAATACTTGTTTGTCTGGAGGCGGGGTTCCGTTTGTTTTGTTCATCATTTTTTCAAACCTTATATTTGGTTTATGTTGTTTATAAAGCAGCTGGTCTTTCCTAAACTGCCACAACCACCTTCGTCCCCAAAACTACGCAACTTCACAGGGCTTAGTAAAGATGGGCAAAAAACACCGTTTGAAGCGTGTTAACAAGTGATAATGTTGATTGGTTTACCGATTATCGGTCTATGGGTTGTTTGGGTGTCGGGTTTTCCAAACCCGAACCGCCTCTGGAACCCTTGGGTACATGGGTAACAAAACTGTTGGATCTATTGTCTTGCCTTCTTTATATAGTCCAACGCCAATCCTAAGAAGTGTTAATGCGTCTGTTTTACTTGGAAGGATTGGAACACCATGTTGCTCTATCATTATTTTTGTTTCTTCTGGTAAATATTCATCTGCGAAAACAGTGTGGATATTGCCAATGTTCTCAGAAATCGATTGTGTTGATGTGTTTTTTGATTTACACACCCATTCGCCATCTATTTTTGTAACCAAAGAAAGCCAAAAACTATCATCCTTAACACTAGATATTACAAAAAATGGTCCATCTCCAACATTTGATTGGTTCGCAATACTTATTGCTGATTCTACCGGGACGATTTTTGCTCCTGAAGCAAGGGCTATCATTTTGGATATCGCGGTTGAAGTACGCAGTCCGGTAAACCCTCCAGGTCCAATGCTAACGACAACAAGTTCTATATTTTGTGGAACAATTTCTAGTTTTTTTGAAACCATGTCTATGGTCGGTAGTACTTCGTCTACCTCTTGATTATTAACATGCACCCGCTCTACCTTTGTTTCGCCAGTTCCATTCATCATGGCAACACTTCCAAACTGTTGCGAGAGTTCTAAAGATATGGTTGTTGGATAGGTAGACAATTTAGAATTCATTCTGGTTATCTGGAACCGACGACAGGGGAATTGCTGACTTCATTGTTTCTTGTGCGTCTAGAATAGTGTCAAGTTCAATTGGTAGTGCAACCCCTTTTTCATGGTCGCTGTTTAACCGCAACACGTTTGGCAACAGTGCCTCGATTCCGTCCGGAACCCAAGCATGACCCAAGCAAAACAACGAGACATCCCAATAATCTGCGAGTTCGTCGACTTGTTTTTGTGAGTATTGACGCCCCCAAACCAACAAAAACGCTGAACCAAACCCCCCACAATAATCCGCTGTTGTTAGTTCTTTGTCAAGAATATCAACATCAAACTCATCCATTGACAGTTCGTTTGGCAAACTGTGGACACACAGCAAACCTGATTTTGATTGAACCGCCAATGGCATTGCTAAAATAAATCTATCTAGTGCTTCAATAACTTTGTCACACTGTTTGTTAAAGACGTGTCTTACACCATGTATAAACTTTTCGACGAGTTCGCCAGAACCTTTTGTAATAAATCTGCCGGTGGTTTGAGATAATTCGTGGTTTGCAAGAATCGGGTGGATTTGTGTTGGATAGTCGACAACTAGGTTCGCGACCTTTACCAACATTTGATAACTTAAATCTAGGGAATCTGTTGTGTTTCCAGAGTGAATTAACTCTTGTAGTACAAGATGGTTTGTGGGTGTGTCAAGGTTTGCCAAATCAATAATTTTTGTAAGGTGGGACGGGTTGTCATGTAAATCACCTGTAACAAGAAGTCTTCCTTTATCAGGAAGGTGGTGAGTACACCCCAAGCGTCCAGGAAACCCCGTCATACACTCTGTGGCTTTTATCAGCACATCACAAACTTCATCTGGATTTGAAAGGTTTATTGGTGTGTGCGCCATTGATTACCGTTTATTAAAAATCGCTGAACTTTGTCCAAACGAACAGTTTTTCCGAACCATTCCTATTTGAGAAATTCTCTCCCACGCACTTTCCGCATTTAACTCAGAGTGTTCAATACCAATAGAACGTCGGTTATGTTCTTGTGCAACCGTGTTGGTTGTTCCGCTACCAGCAAAGGGATCCAACACCAGATCGCCTTCATTTGAACAAGCGAGAATTATCCTCTCAAGGTAAACCTCTGGGTTTTGATTGTGGTGTCCTTGTCTCCGCTCTTTGTTGTTTCCTTGAACTCTTCCCCAATATTTTCCATACCACACATCCATCGGAACACGCATCCCCTTATTTTTTTCTTTCTCATGGGTTCTTTTGTCATTATAAATTGTTGCTCGATCGCTTTTTTCCAAAACATCTTCTGGGTTCCAAACTCTGTTGTTTGGGTCTTTTACAAAATACAAGGCGTGTACTTTACTCATAATGAAGGATGCGTCACGACACTGCCCAAACCGGAAGTGCCAAACACACCAGTTAATCATTGTTAACCCCCTGCGTTTCAAGTGAACAACAACCTCAGCCACTGTGTCGTCTGGAATACTCACCCAAATTGCACCGGTTGGTGACAAAATATTTATGCAGGCATCAATCCAATCAAACGTAAAGCGTTCAAATTCATTACGTGGCATGTTGTCTTCCCAACCGTCATAAGGTACCTCCCAATTAAACGGTGGGTCGGCAAAAACCAAATCAACTTCACCCTGATCTGGAAGGTTGGGAAGTATTTCTCGACAATCACCGACGTAAAGTCGGGTGTCGGGGTATTGTTTGGAAAAGTTTGGTTGAATTTGTTTGATTTCTCGTGGTAGATGCGGGCTTGCTGTATCTCCGAGTAATTTTACTGTTGACCAGTCATCGTCTTGGTGCTGTGACCTATCTATGCCAACAGGTGTTGTGTATCCGCCTGGTCGTGATGCTGTTGTTGTTTTCCTTTCAGACATTTTATAGCGTTCCAAAAATGCGATCGCCAGCATCGCCAAGTCCAGGAAGAATATACCCATCTTCATTTAAACAGCGGTCAAGTGAGGCGGTATAGATAGAAATATCTGGGTGTTCGGTTTTCATTTTTGCAACGCCTTCTGGAGATACAACAAGGCAAACCATTTTGATTTGAGTGCAACCATAATCTTCTTCCAATAGCCGAGCTGCATATGAGGCCGATCCGCCTGTGGCAAGCATTGGGTCGATTAACAAAACTGGACCGTTGGAAATATCTGTTGGAAGTTTGCAGTAATACGGAACGGGTTGTTTTGTTTCCTCGTCTCTGTATACCCCAATGTGACCAACCCTTGCTTCTGGAATCATTGACAATATTCCGTCGGTCATCCCGACACCTGCTCGTAATATAGGAACAAGAGTAATTGGGTGCGCAAGTTGTTGCCCAGTTGTTTTCTCTATTGGTGTTTCAACATCTATTTTTATTGTTTTGTAGTCTCTTGAAATTTGAAAAAACATTAGCCCTGCAGTTTCATTAAGTAAACGGCGAAATTCCGAGTGTGTGGTGTTTAGGTTTCGAATTCTTGTTAATTTTTCTTGAATAACAGGGTGTTCGAAAACCCACAGGTTTGGATGTTCTTTGTTTTGTGTTGGCATTCTGGGTTTAATTATCATATCAGGGTATTGTGCTGATAGAATCTGCGTTGTAATGAAACTATTGTGTCTATTTCTATTTTGCCTGCTACCTTGTTGTGATAGCGGATTCCAACAAATTGATCGGCGGGTTGATGAAATCATGTCGGAAAAAAGCCGATCTATTGGTGCCACCAAACCAGATATTGTTCTGCGAACTGGCGACACTTTTTCTGATTCCATTGAAGACATGGATCCGGCCACCATCAATCCTTCCAGTGAAAACCTTAAATATATTGTGGCTGGAGATCTTGATGCAGGGGCAATTGCGCAATCTCTTGATAATGCGGAGCAAGACCTTGCTTCTGTAAGCGACCCACTATCTCTTGATGAGGCGTTAATGTGGGCCAACACACACGCTAGAGAGGTTGAGTTCGCAGAATATGATTACCTTTCTACAACACTCGCTCTTCTTGGTGAACTTCGTTTGTGGGGACCTCAGTTCTCTAACACTGTTACTGCTGGACTAGATGCCAACACTACCAACGGTTTGTATGACACTTCACTTGATGTTGTTAATGATTTTCAGATAACCCAAAATCTACATAATGGTGGAACTATTTCTGCAACTGCACTAAGTTCTTTTGCCAAAGATCTGCACGCTTCGTCAACAAGCGATTCTACTTCTGAACTTGGTCTTTCGATTGAAATTCCTTTGTTAAAGGGCGCTGGTGTTGTTGCAAGGGAATCACTTATTCAAGCAAAAAGAAATCTTGTGTATGCTGCTAGAGATTTTGAAAGATTTCGCCGTGTTTTTTATAGAGATATTGTGAGTGATTATTTATCTCTTGTTGTTTTAAAACAATCGCTTCACAACGCACAAATGGGGGTTGATTCTCTTCGCCAACTCGCCTTAAGGCAAACCGCCTTGTATCAGTCTGGTAGAACTAGATTATATGATTCTGCAGATGCAGAAAACCAAGCCCTTGCTGCGGTTGCAAGATTAAGCCAGTCGTGGGAACAATATCGTCTTGCGGTGGATCGATTTAAAATTCGCATAGGGTGGCCGCTTGATTCTCCAGTAGACGTAATTCCAACCTCTATAGGTGTTGTTCCTCCAAGTGTAAATGTGGGTGAGGCGGTAGTGCAAGCGTTGCAGTATCGGCTGGATTTACAAAACGAGTTTAACCAACTTGGTGACGCAAAGCGAGGTGTAGAAAACGCAAAAAACGATTTGTTGCCAACCGCTACGGTTTCGATGAGTGCAACAACTACAAGCGAGCCTGATAAGCCAGCAAAGTTTGTTGGAAAAGATATTGATTACCTCGCCGGTCTTTCTGTTGACCTGCCTCTTGATCGTGAAACTGAGCGAATATCTGTTCGACAAAAACAGATTACACTCGAAAGAGCAAGGAGACAGTATCGAGAAGCTCGAGATGTTGTTTCTGTTGAGGTTCGATCTGCTCTTCGGAATATTGAGGTATACCAATTTACGCTAGATTTACAAATACGAAACGTAGAAATTGCTGTTCTTGGTCTTGATTCTATTAATGCTGATCCTGATCGGGTTTCGGTGTTAGATCAAACACGTGCAATTTCTGATTTACAGAGTGCAAAAGATGCTCGCGACAGTGCAAGAAGAGATCTTGAGCTCTCTATTGTTAATTATTTGCTTCGCGCGGGGCAACTCCGTATATCTTCTGATGGTCAGCTTGTGCTGCCTCAAGGAGCACATGAGTAACCAAATGTGTTTACAATTGCTATGAAAATGCGTAGAGGATTATCGACAAGTGGACTTGTGGTTGCCATTATTCTTGCTGTAGGAGTTGGTGTATGGATGCTTTTTGGTATTGGTGGAAACACTGGTTCTAAAGGAGTTAATTCTGGTGAATTATATGAGGTGGTTGTGGGATCTTTTGATATAAAAGTCCCAACATCTGGAGAGCTTGCTTCTGAAAATCAAATTAGTATCCACAATCATCTTGAGTCTGGTGCCACTATCATTGAACTTGTTGATGAGGGAACACATGTTCAGGTTGGTGATGTGTTACTTAGATTAAACGATGAAAAAATCAGAGACAACATTCGTAATTCGGAGTTAAACGTTACTTCTGCGGTTAACAATTTGCAAAGTGCTAAGTCATCTTTATCTATTTCCGAAAAGAAACGTGATTCTGAACTGGCAGTGAAGCAGCTTGCAATTGATTTAGCAACACTTGCCTTGAAGGCGTGGCAGGATGGAGAGGTCGTTGCTAAACGTCAAGATCTTGCTCTTGCAGTTCAAACAGCTGAAAAAAATTATCAACGACTATTGAAAAAATATGAGTCTTCAGCTGAATTGTTCAAACAAGAGTTTTTAAGCAAGGATGAGCTGGACCAAGATGAAATTGCGTTATTAAACGCAGAGGCAACTCTTAAAAAAGCTCAGCTTGATGTTGATGTATATGAAAACTACACACACCATCAAAACAAGCAAAAAAAAGAATCCGATCTTCAACAAGCCCTTGATGAACACGAGCGAGCAGTTGATCGTCTTGCGTCTGAGATAAAGAGTTCCAAAGCAAACATTGATGCTAAAGAAAACCAATTACTTTCTCACCAAGAAAAACTAGAAAAACAACAAGATCAACTTAAGAAGTGTGTCGTTCTTTCCCCAGCAACTGGGATGGTTGTGTATGCATCAAGTATGAACCGTCGTGGTGAAGAAAGGGAAACTCTCGCTGTTGGGAAAAATTTGTACAGGAACGAGTTACTTATGACCATCCCGGACACCTCTAACATGGTCGCAAGGGTTAAGGTGAACGAAGCCCTGAGTGGGCTAATTGAACCTGGACAGCGGGCCACTGTAACTTGTGACGCATTCCCTGAGCATACTTATGATGGTGAGGTTTTGTCCGTTGGTGTTCTTGCCGAGGGTGGTGGTTGGAGGGATCCAAACAGACGAGATTACACTGTAGAAATCAAGCTTGTTGACACTTTTGGAACTACTTTAAAACCATCCATGCGGTGTTCTGCGGAAATATTTGTTGCCACCGTTAGTGATTCTTTATTCCTCCCAATTCACTCTGTCCACCGTGATGGTGGTGTCGTGTGGGTTTGGGTGCAGCGAGGTGGTGGGTTTGCTCAACAGCAAATCACAATTGATCAGTTTAGTGATTTGTATGCCTCAGTTACTTCCGGGTTGGTTGCTGGAGATGTAGTATTGCTTCGAGAACCAACACCGGGACGGGTTGTGGGTCGACTTCCAAGAGAAAACGGTGATTGATGTCAAAGAAAATTGTTGTAGGTGTAACTGGTGCTTCTGGCGCCCCATATCTTCTTAGATTGCTTCGCATTCTCGCTGAAGATGGGGTTGAAATTCACCTGTCTGTTTCTTCGCTTGGCAAAAGACTGCTTGCTGAGGAGTTGAATATCACGAACATAACTGCTGAGTGTTTGGGTATACCCGAGTGCAGCGACTCGCTTGTTATTCACAACAACAACGACTTGGGTGCAACAATATCTTCTGGAACTTTTTTACATGATGGAATGGTTGTTTTGCCGTGTTCTAGTAATACTCTTGGCGCTATTGCCTCTGGAATCACCAACACTTTGGTTCAAAGAGCAGCTATGGTTTGTTTGAAAGAGAAAAGGTTGCTTGTGCTAGCGCATAGAGAATCGCCACTGAGTCTTATTGATCTACGAAATATGTGCATTCTTGCTGAGTCTGGGGCGGTTGTTGCCCCATTATCGCCTGGTTTTTATATGAAACCAGACTCCCTTGAAGATATTGTAGATTTTATGGTTGGCAAGATTGCAGACCTGTTGGGTATACGCCATTCTCTTCCAATTCGCTGGAATTCTGATAAGTAGTTCGTCTCTGTCGCTTTCCGTGATACACTTTTACTATGCGACACATACTACTACTTATTGCTTTCGTGTTTTATGGTTGTTCATCTATTGCAACCTATCCCCCAATTGAAGAGAAAACTATTCTTGCGCCACCAAATCCGGCTAATGAACCGGTGCCAACAATAATGGGTAAGGTTATTACTTACTCTCATGAGCATTATGGCGGCATGGATTCTATTGTTTTTAATTTGCCCGAAGGTGTAAACAAAAAAACATACGACCTTGTTGGTGATTTTGTTGAGAATGCAACCCCAATGTCCACCGAGAATGAACTTTCATATCACATAGTTGAACTTCGGATCCGTGGTCTTTCTGCTGATGCGGATGTACTTTTTCCATCCGCAAGTGGAAACTATGGAATGGCAACTGTGCGATTGAAGTCTTCAATACTTGGTGATTGGGAGGTTGTGAATGACAGAGTGTGGTTAATCCCGGTTGAAACTCCTCCGCTTCCAACATACAACACAAGCGATATGGAACTTGTTGAAGTAGAATCTTCCGATTATGAGAATTGACCCTAGGTGGATTGATGAGGCTGTTTTGCAAGCCGAAAAATCTTGGTCAGAGGGTGGTATCCCAATTGGTTCTGTTCTTGTAAATTGTGTGGGGGAAATTGTTTCGTGTGGACACAACGAGCGGGTGCAAAGTGGTGATCCAACAGCTCACGCAGAAGTTGTCTGTTTTAGAAACGCTGGCAGAAGGCGCGATTGGAAAGAACTTACTATTGTTTCAACACTAAGTCCGTGCATTATGTGTACTGGTACAACCCTGTTATTTGGTCTAAAACGCGTAATTGTTGGAGAAAATAAAAATTTCCTTGGCGCAGAGGCGTTAATGTGTTCGAATGGTGTACATGTTACTGTGCTTCAAGATGAACGTTGTATAGAATTAATGAAACGGTTTCTAACTGAGAAACCGGATCTTTGGTCAGAAGATATTGGCCAATAAATAAATGGAGGTGTCGTATGAAACGACCAATTACGCCAAAGCGGCAACAAACTAGCCGCCCCAAAATGTCTACACGAAAGAGTATTCGTGTGCTGAGACCGTCAAGTAGTCACGCAAAAACGATTCGACCAAACGCGTCTACAAAGTAATAACTCGCTTGCTCGTCTTAATCACGTTCAACTAGCATTGTTACTGCGTTTCCGCCACCCAAACATAAACTCACAACCCCTTTTGTTGCGCCTGTTCTTTTCATGTGGTGAATAAGGGAGACAAGAACTCGGGTTCCTGATGCACCAATCGGGTGGCCGAGTGCGATTCCTCCTCCGCCAACATTTACTTTTGATAAATCTACTCCAAGGTGTGCCATGTTTTGGAGTACTTGAACTGCAAAGGCCTCGTTAATTTCAAACAAATCTATGTCGTCAACAGAAAGGCTGTTCCTCTGAAGAAGTTGTTCGATGCCAAGACCTGGAGCAGTAAATATTTTCTTGGGTTCAACACCAAACGTGTTGCTGTCAACGATGCGGACAAGTTGGGTTGCGCCTGTTTTTTCTGCTTCTTCTTGTGACATAACAACCACGGCGGCACCACCGTCTGAAATTTGTGATGCATTTCCTGCGGTTACCGACCCCTCTTTTGCAAATGCTGGTCGTAATTTTCCAAGGGATTCTGTGGTTGAATCACCACGAACACCTTCGTCTTGAGATATATCTGCTCGTTGTTTTATTTGTTTTGCTTCTAGCGAGATTATCTCTTCATCAAACCACCCAGACTCGATAGCAAGGGCGGCACGTTGGTGAGATGCCGAAGAAAGTTCGTCTTGCTCTTCACGTGATATGGAAAATTCGGTTGCTGTCCACTCAGCAGCACTTCCCATTCCCCAGTTTTCAAACGGGCAGGTTAAACCATCATGTTGCATGTGATCTATCAACTCGCCAGGACCAAATTTTATTCCGTTTCGAACATGTGCAATATGTGGAGAGTTCGACATGTTTTCCATACCACCAGCAACCACTGTTTTGTTGTCACCAGAACGGATTGATTGGGCGGCTTGCATTACTGTTTGTAATCCGCTTCCACAAACTTTATTTATGGTAACTGCGGATAAGGAATTTGGTAGACCAGCAAGAAGGCCTGCTTGCCTAGCTGGGTTTTGCCCCAAGCCAGCTTGTAATACGCACCCCATGATGCACTCGTCAATATTTTCTGGTTGTACTCCTGAATCTTCAACTGCGGCTTCGATTGCCCACGCACCAAGTTGTGGTGATGGTACTCTTGATAAACCTCCTAAAAAACGACCTACTGGAGTTCTGCGGGCGGAGACAATGATTGGTTGTTGTTGGGGTGTTGTCATGGTGTTTTCTCTTCATCCAAAGAAAGGGTAGAATGCTCTGTATTCGAACAGCGGTAAACGTACCATCCTAATCGAAATTTCATGCCAAGGGATACCATTTATGGAAAAGCGCTGGACACAAGATAACCTCACAAGCCTACAAAGCAACATCCTTGCTGAAGAGCAAAAACACCCCGGAGCAACCGGCGAGTTTAGTTGGATTTTATCCGCCATTTCTCTTGCAACCAAGGCCATTGGAAACAAGGTGCGATGTGCGAGAATTCAAGATGTAATTGGTGAAGTCGGAGAAACCAACGTTCAGGGAGAGATTCAGCACAAACTCGATGTTATTGCAAATGAAATAATTCTGAGGTGTCTTGGAGATCGGGAAAACATTGGGGTTCTTGCGAGTGAAGAAAACGAAACCCCGTTTTTGCTTAGAAGAAGGATTGAGGGTGGGCGGTATGCCGTGTTGTTTGACCCGCTTGATGGTTCATCCAACATTGATTCTTCTGTTGGGGTTGGAACTATTTTTAGTGTTTTACGGCTTTCTGACGAGGGTTCTAGGGAAGAAGCAATGTTGTCCAGAGGAAAAGAGCAGGTTGCTGCAGGATATGTTTTATACGGATCCTCAACAGTTCTAGTGCTCACCACTGGAAACGGTGTAGATATGTTTGTGCTTGATCAATCTATTGGCTCGTTTGTGTTGGTTTCAAAGGGTATTAAAATACCAAATGATAACTGTACCTATTCTATTAACGAGGCATATACCAACAAGTTTAGTAATGGCGTACAACAATACTTAAAGTGGGCACATCAAAACAATTATTCAAGTAGATATATAGGTTCGATGGTTGCTGATGTACATCGTGTCTTATTAAAAGGCGGGGTATTCTTATATCCTCCAACAACAGATAAGCCAGAAGGAAAACTTCGGCTAATGTATGAAGCAAACCCAATGGCAATGATTATCGAACAGGCGGGTGGCAAGGCTGTTGCAAAAGGAAAACGTATATTAGATATTAACCCAGATGGTCTACACCAAAGGACAAGCGTGTTGCTTGGTTCAACTGACCAGGTCGACGCAGTATTACAACATTTAACATGACTACAACTACAACAACATCTGTCGTTCTTTCAAAAAACACAAACCAAGCACTTGGAATCGGTCGCTTTGCGGTCGATTTTATGAACAACACAATTGGCGAGCCCTCTCAGGACGTGCTAGATCGTACAACGCTCTTTTTTACGGATGCTGTGTTGTGTGGTTTATCTGCGGTTGCTGTTAAAACAAATGCCCCAACCATTCTTAGAAATGAGGCACTTTCGTTTCCTGTTGAGGGCGGGGCGACGGTGTTTGGTTCTGCCATCAGTGTTTTCCCAGAAAAAGCGATACTTGCAAACTGCGCTGCGGTCCGAGAATGGGACTCAAATGGAACAAATTTTGGGTACAACCCAAAACTTGGACACACCGCTGGTGAGTTTGGGCACAATGATTTTTATAGTGTTCCTGTCGCAGCTGCACAGGTTATGAATCTTGGTGGTGGTGATGCGCTTCGTGGAATGATTTTGCTTGATGAAATACGTGGTCGACTTGCCGAAGTTTTTAGTTTAAAAACATATAAAATTGACCATGTTGTCCATGGAGCAATTGCTTCAGCTGCTGTGTATGGCGCAATGTGTGGCGCAACACCCGAGCAAATAGAAGCCGCCATCGGAATGTGTGTGGCACACTTTGTCCCGTGGAGAGCTATTCGTGCTGGTAAACAATTGTCTGACTCCAAGGGTTCCTCCGCAGCAATTAGTACTGAGGTTGCCATTGTTTCTATGAAGCGGGCAATGAATGGATTTATGGGTCCTCGTGATATTTTCAGAAATCCAGAATCAATGTTTCGACAGTTTGAACAAACTGGTGGTGACTCTCCATTTGATTTGATTTTGTCACACAGCGGCTCTGATTTTGCTGTAATGGGGATGCATTTTAAAATCGGGTTGTATGAACACCAATCAGCTGGTGCGTTGCAGGGTCTACTTAATTTGATTGAGAAAAATCCAGCCATTGCTTTAGATCCTTCACAAATTGAGTGTATAAAAATTACGGCGTATGAACCAGCATTTGGAATCATCGGAGACCCTGCAAAGCGTAACCCAAAAACGCGTCAATCTGCAGATCACTCTATGGTCTACATCGTGTCGGCAATGTTACGAAAAGCAAAAGAGGTGGTCGAGTCTGATGGGATTGGGTTTTTTGATAATTCAAACGACGAGGTGTGGAAGCGACTCATGCTCACGCCTTATGATTTTGATCTTGATGCAATCACAAACGAAACCACCCAATCTATTATGAAAACAATAGTTTTCGAACACGGCGGTCAGGAGTTCGATGAAAAATATCCTGATGGAATACCAACCTCTGTACACATAACTATGAAAAATGGAGAGGTGTTTGATAGTGGTTTAATTATGTACCCAAGTGGCCACGCTCGAAACAATGTGTGTGATTTGGAAGATATTCTTCAAGCAAAGTTTGCTATGCATGGGCAAATTGCTATGGACGACCCTTCTATTATTGTTGACCGTTGTAACGCTATTGCAAGTCTTGATTCAGATTCAGTTCAATCTATTTGGGATGTCACTCTAGCAAACCGACCGGTATATAAAGATTGATTTACGAGGGCAATAGGTGAGATAGAAGTTCTACGACACCTTTGCCTTGTGTGGCGATGGTTTCTAGGATTTCTCTACCTGACGCTATATCTAAGAGTTCGCGTACCAGAGCGCTGTCGCCATCGTAATCTGCTTTGTTAACCACAAAAGTATCTGCTATTTCTAGTATCCCCGCCTTGTCCATTTGGACTGAGTCTCCCATTCCTGGTACAAGAACTACCACTGTTTTGTCGACTACATCTCTAACAGCCACATCGTTTTGACCAGCTCCAACTGTTTCAACAAACACATGCTCAAAACCTGCGCCTCCAACAAGCTCGAGTATTTCTGGTAACGAGTTGTAATCTTCTCCAACCCTTGCCAAGCTTCTATAAAAAACATTGTTATCAACCGTGTTGAAATCCACCCGTAAACGGTCGCCCAAAAGTGCACCGCTACTTATTGGACTCATTGGGTCGTATGCAACAATTGCTAATTTCTCACCGCGCCGAACTTTTTCTGCAGCCATCGTTGCGGTAAGGGTTGATTTTCCAGCTCCAGGGGAACCAGTAAATCCAATTACAACTTCTGGTCTCTTGCGCGGAGCGTCTACTTTTTCACCATCTTCTATCAGGCTGATGTTTCGAGCAAGTGTTGCTAGAGAATTGTCGATAGTTGTTGAAAGTGGCTCATATGGAAGGGTTGCCGAACGAACGGCATCTACAATATCAAGCATACTCGTGCCGGTGTGATAGACACCGCGTACTCCCGAATCAAGAAGTGGCTGGATGTCTTTTTGTGGAATAATTCCACCAACATCGACTGTCAAATCTGGGCGACCCACACTTTGTAGTTCTTCCATTAATCGGGGCACTAGAACAAGATGAGAGTTGCTCATCATGGAACACGCCACCATGTCTACATCTTCGTCTCGAGCAGAGATAGCGAGAGATCTTGGTGTTTGCCATAGTCCAGAATAAATAACATGAATACCACTGTCGCGAAGCGCTCTTGCTATAAGTTTTACGCCTCGGTCATGTCCATCGAGACCCATTTTCCCAAGCAAAACACGGGGCCTGTGTGGAAGGTCGCCACATCGGTCTTTTTTCTCTAGTTGGGTGGTTGGATCGGTAGTTGGAGAAGTCATATATGGCACATGATATCAGGAGTCAAACAGTCGTTATTGGCTGTATTGTACGCATCTGTATGTCAACTAATGTGCAACAATCTATCAAGGAATCCCTACAGAGGGGGTTTGGATCCGTATTGGAATTGCAATGGAGCGATATTGACCCTGTGGTTCGAAAATCCCAAAACTCAAAGCATGGAGATTTTCAAGCAAATGGCGCGATGGGGCTAGGGAAACAAAATGGCATAAACCCAAGAGAGTTGGCTCAAAAAGTCGTTGACGAAACAGATTTTGGAAACATTGTTGAGTCAGCTGAAGTTGCTGGCCCTGGATTTATTAACATCCGACTAACAAACGAGTCGATTGTTTCAATGTTGCACATAATGGACACTTGTGATCTAGGTATTAAACCAGATATTGATACACATCCTGTTGTTATAGATTTGTGTGGGGTGAATGTAGCAAAGCAATTGCATGTTGGTCATTTGCGATCAACAATTATTGGTGACACACTTGCTCGACTCTATGAACGGTTTGGTAGAAAGGTTTACCGTGAAAACCATCTTGGGGATTGGGGTTTGCCCATTGCAATGGTTCTAGAACGCCTGTTAGCCGAAAACATAAACCTTGACACCCTGTCGCTTGATGATCTAAATATTGCATACAAAAATGCACAACTGTGTGCAAAAGATGACATTCGTGGAATTAGCGCAGCAAACAATTTGCTTGCGGGGCCACACAGGTTTGCTGAACTAGAAGAACAAAACGGTGGTGCTCTTGATGCGCAGGCCTCTGCAAAAAACGTATTAAACTCGCTTCAAAAGGGCGACATAGAGTTGCTTAATAAATGGCAAAAACTTATTGATTGCACAATGCGCTCTGTGTTTAAATCGCTTCAACTACTAAATGTAAAAATTGGTCCCGAAAACAATCGTGGAGAATCTTTCTATCGAGATAAACTAGGTGGGATAGTTCAAGAGTTTTTTGATGGTGGTTTTGCTGAAGAAGATGATGGGGCTGTTGTTGTTCGTTTTGAAAAAAGAAAGCGTCCAATGCTAATTCGCAAGTCAGACGGTGGTTTTTTATACGCCACTACAGATCTTGCTGCAATAAAGTTTCGCACTCAAGAGCTTGGTGCAAACCGGGTTATTTATGTTGTTGATGCAAGGCAGCGGGATCATTTTAAAGATTTGTTTGATGCCGCATCGTTAATCGGTTGGAACAAAACTCCTGACGGTATCCCTGTTGAGTTTGTTCACATTCCTTTCGGATCTGTTCTTGGGGAGGATAAAAAACCACTTAAAACAAGAAGTGGCTCGAACGTTACTCTGGACTCTTTGCTTCAAGAAGCCGTGGACAAAGGTACGTCCGAGGTTGTGTTGCGGTCAAAAGACCCAAAATCACCAACACACAACATGTCAAAAGAAGAATTAGAAACAATTGGTCGGCAAATTGGAATTGGTGCCATCAAGTACGCAGATTTGTCAAATGATTTGGTTCGTGATTACGTTTTTGATATGGAGAGGATGGTTGCGTTTGATGGGAACACTGGTCCATACATACAGTACGCTTGTGCGAGAATAACATCTCTTATTAATAGGGGTGGGGTGTTGGGTGTGGATTCCAATATTATTCTCCACGAACCAGTAGAGCGGGAACTAGCACTGCAATTATTGCAGTACAACAACGTTCTTCAAGACACCGTGAAACACCTAGAACCACACCGACTTTGCACATGGTTGTTTGAATTAACTGAAATATTCAATTCGTTCTATCAGTCTTGTCCCGTTTTAAGTGTTGAAGACGAGTCCGTCCGTTCGTCGCGTCTTAAACTTTCTGAACTTACTCGTAGAGTTGTTGTTGATGGGCTGGACATCCTCGGCATAGAATCTCCTAACCAAATGTAATTTATTATGAACAAAACAGAACAAACACCACAAACAAATCCCATACTTTTTTATGTTGGCGCACTGCTGCTTTTGGTTTCACTCGCGGCTTCTTTCATGCTTGCTGGAACAAAACTAGGAATTTTCACAACCCTTCCTGGATGCGGAGTTGGAAGTGGGTGCGATGCTGTAACCAAGGGTCCTTGGGGAACTGTTCCGGTGATTGGTTGGCCCGTCTCGTTTGTTGGAGTGTCTTGGTTTGCCACGATTTTTGTTTTGTGGGTTCGTGGATGTTCAAGACATGTTTTGTTTTTGTGGGCGGTTCGAATCGGGGTTCTTGCATCACTTGGTTTCTTTTTAGTGATGTTGATGATTGGTCATTTTTGTAAGTGGTGTGCGTTGGCTCATGTGTGTAACATCCTTTTTTGGGTTGTTGCAGAGTGTGTGGGCCGACAATTTGGAAAAGAAAAAGGATGCAGTTGCAACATACTTCTTCCATTTTTTGTTGTTTTTGTTTTTGTGTCGGTTGTTATGGGAGCAACACAGTTTTTTATATCTTCCCATCAAGATAGGCTCGACGAGGAGGCTGGGAAGATCAATGTTGAGGATGTTATACGTGGTGAACAAAAAGAGTCCACCCTAAAGCTCCTTGATGCTACACACAGAATAGGGCCGGATGACGCGCCAGTAAAAATTGTTGTTTTTACTGATTATCAGTGCCCTGATTGTAAAAATCGTGAAAGAGAGCTCTCTGCTGTTGTTGCACAAAGAGACGATGTCTCGCTTTCTGTAAAACACTTTCCTATGTGCGCTGCGTGCAATGTGTATATGAATGGAAGAACAATGCACGCAAACGCGTGTTGGGCTGCTAGAGCAGCTGAGACAGCAGACATCCTTCGTGGTAACGAAGGATGGGAACAAATGCACAAGTGGCTTTTTGAGAATCGAGGAAGTTTTACAGATAAAACATTCCCGACTGATTTGGCTGCGATGGGATATGACCCAAAAACATTTTTGTCTATTATGACAAGTGACGAAACTTTAATACGTGTTCAAAAAAACATAGATGATGCAAAAGCACTTGGTATCAAATTTACACCCATGATTTTTATAAATGGTGTTGAATATTTGTGGTATTACGGTGGAAAACAGGAGTCGGTCGCATCACTTGTTGATCGAGCAGCTGAATATATTAAAAATGGTGGCGAAGTTGTTGCCCCTCCGTCAGCGCAAGAAAAATTGGTTGAAGATTGGCGAAGGGGAAAGATATTAAAATCTAGGGGAAACGAAAACCTTTGTTGGACCGGAGATGGGCAGGTGGAGTTTGTTGTATGGGGAGATTACCAATCTCCTTATACAAGAGACCTAGATGTAGAAGTACAAAAACTTCTTCTAGAAGACCCATCAAAAATAAAATATTCGTTTAGACAGTTCCCAATGGAAGATTTATGTAATACAAGCGTAGCAAATGCCTCAAAGAAAAGTCCTGGATCATGCTATTTGTCAGAACTTGTCGAAGCGGTGGAAATATTATCTGGACCCGACGCTCGTTGGGAATTACATAATTGGATTATTAGCCAGACATCTCCGATAGATTTAAACGCTGCAGAATCAAAAGCATTAAAACTTGCTGGAGTAGATTTAAGTGTTCTTAAAAGCGTTGCTTCTGGCAGTGATGTGGGTGGTCGAATCCAGCGCGATATTCTGGCTAAAAACAGGGTGTGGAGAAGAAGTATTCCAGTTATCACAATTGACAATCGTCTTTTGCCTTGGTGGGATAGCGATGTGCTGACCCCACTAGATTTGTTTCATTTAATCTTAGATGTTGTTGAAGAAGAGGGCTCAGAAGAAAACAAGCGATAAATTTTCCCCTTGCGGGAATATGGGTTTTGAAACCCGCAAGCTAAAATTTCTCCGTCTGGTGTTTCTCCAAAAGACGATATAGCTATTGGTGTGTTTTTAGCTATTCTTGTTGTCGTATAGGTTGTGTTGTCCTTTTCGTCTGGAACAAGAGCCCAAATTCTTTTACTTAAATAGTCAGAATAAATATACGATCCAATTAGACTTGGTATTTCTGTTCCTCGATACACAAAGCCGCCAGTAATTGATCCGCCCTGTCTTCTCCCATATTCAAATACTGGCTCAATTAATTCTTTTGTTGCTTCCTTGTTATTAGAAAACTCGTGTTTTCCCTCTCTAATGTTCCAACCATAATTTCCACCCCTTTTTACTATGTCTATTTCTTCCCAAGCGTTTTGGCCGACATCTCCCGTCCAAAGCAAGCCTGTTTCTCTATCAAAACTCATTCTCCATGGATTTCGGAGCCCCCACGCCCACAGTTCTTCTCGTACACCATCTTGACCAACCAGCGGGTTGCTGCTTGGTATTGAATATGGTGTTTTCTCTGATTTTGTGTCAATGTCAATACATATAACACTCCCAAGAAGCGTGTTTTTGTTTTGTCCGTTTTTGTGTGGGTCGTTTGCCGCGCCTCCATCACCTATGCCAACATATAAATAACCATCTTGCCCAAACAGAACTGTCCCACCGTTGTGATTTGACCAAGGCTGAAGAACTTCTAAAATTATTTCTTCAGAGGAATTGTGTACTTTTTCTGATTCTGTATCTTTTACAAACCTGGACAGCACGCTTCTCTTTGGTTTTTGAGCGCTATACCACACAAACATTTCGCCGTTTGTGGCGTATTCTGGATGAAACGCCAAGGACAACAATCCCTCTTCATCGTGAGTAACACCAACGCGATCTGATATATCAAGAAATGGTTGTTTTTCTGTTTCGTTTTTATTTGTTGAAACCCTGAGAACAAAACCGTTTTTTTCTACCACATACATTGTGTCTTTTTGAGTTCCATCAAAAAGAACCTGTATCGGCTCATTAAAAACAAGAGAAGTGTGTACGGGTTCGAGGTGAACTTTTGGGGAAAGTAACGCGAGAGCAAGTGGCACTATTTTATATAAACACATGGCTCCATAGTATCAGGGTCTCTTGACCCATAGACACGCAATTCGCCATCCTCATTAATTATTGTTGTAATGTCACCATCAATTGCAGTAACAAACCTAACTGTTTTGTCTGGAATTATCCAAGAGTCTTTTGCGTGCCTCGTTCTGTTTGTGGACTGAAGAGCTACTTTTGGCAAAAGATTGTTTATAAGCTCCTGAGATTCGTGGCTCCACTGTCCGTGGTGTGGGAGTTCTATAACATCAATGTTTTTAAGGTTTTTTTGACCAAGTTGATTTATCCTTTTTTCATCAATATCGCCCGTAAACAAAATGGTTCGACCGGCTGTTTGAAGTGTTGTCACAATAGAAGACGCATTAGAACCAACATATTCTGTTTCCTTGTCTGGGGAAAGTATTGTGAGTGTTAGTGCTCCAAATTCCTCTGTCCACCCAGAAACTCCAGGCAAAATTTTTATTTTTTGGCGGTTTGCTTCAAAAATAATTTTTTGCAAGGATTTTGTTGGGTTTTGTGATGTTTGAGGCGCAATAATAATTTTTTGCACGCTGTAGTTTCTAAATATATCGATTAAACCCGCAAGGTGGTCAAGGTCTGCGTGTGTAATAATTATTGTGTCAATTTGTTTTACATGTAGAGACCTAAGTTTGGGAATCACTATTTTGGTTCCCACATCTAAATTGTTTCTTGAGCCGGAATCTATCATGATGGTGTGCTCTGCGTGTTGAATTACGTGACAAGTGCCGTGCCCAACATTAATTGTTGTAAGGGTTGTGGTGTTTTTTGGGTCATGTTTCACGCATAAAAAAACAATTAAAACAGGAAGGGTTGCCCATATCGCAAAGCGGTTTCTAACAAATAGTGACCAACAAGAAAACCATGCGATGGCACAGGTTGCTTGTATCCAAGAAAGTGAAGCGTTTTTAATAAAAGCGAGTGGAAAATTTCCAAACACAATGGTTAGTGACAACAGGCCATTTAAGGAATTTGAAAAAAGTGTGTTTAGTGGCTTGTCTAATAACGAAAAACAAAACAGATCTCCACATGATTTTACTATCCCCAAAAACATTGTTATGGTTAACATTAATATTGCGGGCACGCTTGATAAAAGACCACTCGGTGCAATGCTTCCAAACACATGCGCGGTTATTGGGGAAACAACACACCACGCGCACAGGCCGGTAACCCACATTGAAACAACATACCTAATCGAAAGTTTTTTGATTTTCCCGTTATGATCTATCGGTCCAAGAATTTTCCATTGAATTTGTGGGAGTAAAACACACAGCGATGTTACTACTAAAAAGGTCAATTGAAATGAAACAGTGTTGGCACCTCTTGGATAACAAGACAGATACACAACTGCTGCAAATCCAAGAAAGCCTATGTTGTTACACCTAGTGCCAATTAGTTTATTGCCCGAAATAATCAACACCATAATTATTGATCTAATAATTGGCGCCCTTAATTCAACAACACTAGCAATAACCAGCACTGTTAAAATGACTGTTGCTATATTGAGCAATGGGCTCGATTTGTTTTTAGTAAATATAAATGTTGCGATAAGAAGAATTATCCCAACATGAAGACCGCTTATTGCAAGGATGTGTGACATGCCCGCCTGCCTAAACCTGTTTGAAATTGTCTCCCAGCCCTGACCGCGAATACCAAAAAACAGCGCGTTTGCAAGTTTTTTTTCTTCTTTTTTTAGGTTACAGAGTATGGATTGTTGCAGCATTTTTTTAAACACAACAAGTCTTGCGCTGGATTTTTTTATGTGTATTGTTGGGGATCCTAGAACATAAAAAGTAAACTGGTTGTTCTGGGTCTCCGATTCGTGAAGCCACCCAACACACCTAATTTTGTCGTTACGCCGAACCGGATATCTCCCTCTAAGTTGTACCCCTATTCGTGTCGGTTTAATGTTCGCACAGTTTGGTGGTGCCGCTTGTGCATAAAACCATGTTGTTGGAACGCGATAATCAAACTCTGCCATTTCTCCACTCGTGCGCTGTGATGTGATTGGGTCACTAACAACAAAACAATCTAACTCACACAACTCGTTACGAAGGGCCAGAGACCATGGCGGTGCACTCTTTTCGTGTGCTGAAGTTGCAATAAAAATAAAAAACACAGAGATATATAACAAAAAGTTTTTTATCTCTTTTTTTGACACACAAAATCCAACACAAAGCGTGACCACCGACAACAAAAGTGCCCAAAAAGTAGTGTGTGTTGATACTCCATATATTGATCCAAAATATGATCCTAGAGATGCCGCGGCGCCGAGTGATGCAAATGGAGACCATTGAATTGGTGGCGGCTTTATTTTCAGCGGGGAATTCACGCCTCATATTGTTCTAGCTGGCAATGGCTACACATTAATTGTGGAGGTTTTTCTTGTTTAAGAATTTTTTCTTGTTAACACAATGTAAAACTTGGTGTGGGGTACACTTTGCAAATGAATAGTGTTATAGGTCAATCTAGAGCCATTAAAACACTGGTTGATTCCTTTAAAAATGACACGCGGCACCACGCTTGGATTTTTTCTGGTCCTCGAGGCGTTGGCAAATGCACCACAGCAATTCTTTTTGCTGAATCTGTTTTGGGCGATGATTTGGACTCCACTAAATCTCATAATGATTTGCATATCATCCGAAAGGAAGATGTTTCGTGGGCACAAAACCCTGCTCTTCAGCGAAAAAAACAAACAAACATCCCACTTGATTTATTAAGAGAACGAATGATTGGCGGGATGTCGTCAGATGGAAAACAACATGATTCCATCGCATACAAAACGCCTGTTGTGGGCAAGGAGAAGTTTTTTATTATTGATGAGGCCGAACTTCTTGATGAAGCTGGGCAAAACGCCTTATTAAAAACATTAGAAGAGCCGCCTCTTGGGACAACTATAATACTTGTTACCTGTAGGGAAGATTTACTTTTGCCAACTATTCAAAGCAGGTGCCAACAACTTTCGTTTTCCCCTCTCTCTGAATCAGATATGCAAAAGTGGTCCGACGAATCAAACTTGGATGCAAGTTCATCTAACCTGTTGTGGTCGCTGCGTTTTTCCAACGGGTCTCCTGGCATTGTTTGTGAAGCAATCGAGTCGGGGTTACCGGATCTTTCTGATTCTTTACAATCTTTTTTAACGCTCAATAATTCGGGTGATTATACGAACGCCACAGAAAAAATAATCCTGTTTATAGAATCTAACGTTTCTCGTTGGATAAAAGAAAACCCAAACACAAGTAAGGAAGCCGCAAACCGCAGGGCGCTGAATCTCGTGTTGCTATTGTTTGGGGAATCAGTGAGACAGTCTATCCGTAACAACCAAGAACCAAATGATGCCTTTTTGGCCACTGGTATTATTGTTGATATAGAAAAACAACTCACGACTAATATTTCTATTAAAGTTCTGGTTGAATCTCTCTGTGCAAGATGGTCGAATCTTTGTGTTGGAGACGCACTGTTTGTGTAGATTTTTGGTTAGCAGTATTGGTTAAAAAGGGCTTTTTTAAAACCGCCAAGCTTCTTTGTTTTTATATTGGAAGTAATTATCAATAACAGGATTCCAGAGGCAATCATAAAGGTGCTTAAAAGTTGTCCTCTAGAAAGACCCATTATTAGCATCACTCCTTCATCTGGCTGTCTGTATGTCTCTGTAACAATACGAGAAACCCCATATAACAACAAAAAACTACTCGCTAGTATTCCTTGGTTTTTTGGTTTCCACCAAACAATACACATAACAAAAAACAAAAACGGACCCTCTGCCACAGCTTGGAATAGCTGCGATGGATACCACGCTGTCAACATTGGCTGGATTGTTTCTATAACGCTCTGGTTACCAGCATACATTTCGCTCACTAATGTTTGGTGAAACGAGTTTCCTCCAGCAACAGTTCCTCGTAACGGTTCTAGTTTTTCAAGTTGTTCGCCAAATTGGGCTGGGTTTTGAAGCCACACATCTGTTATTTCTGATGGATATTTTACTGACCATGCTGGTGGACGAAGTTGGCAGTCGGCAGAAAGAGCTTTGCCCCAAAGTTCTCCGTTTATAAAATTTGCAACTCGACCAAAAAAAAGTCCTGGGGTTGCACACAGCGCACCAATGTCAATTAGGTGTAGCAATGGTACCTTGTTTCTTTTTCCCCAAATAATAAGCGCTACTAATACTCCAATCATTCCACCGTGGCTTGCCATGCCTCCATCTTGAATTGCAAGAAGCTTCCACCATGGAAACTCGTTAGTGAATGTGTAGAGCAGTGAGGGGTCATAAAACAAGCAATATCCAACCCTGCCTCCAATCAAAACTCCTAACACAGATGCAAATATAAAGTCGCCGGCACGTCTTGGCTCGATTGCTGATATTTTTTTTCTTCCCATCCAGCGAATAAGCGCCCACGCAACAATAAAACCTGCAATATATGCAAGCCCGTACCAGCGCAATCCAAAGGTTTCGGTTATTTGGATAGCAAATGGGTCGAGTTGGTGAAGATATGATTGGTCAATCATTGGTGCAATGGTACCTTGCCTGTGTTTCTTTGGTGACTCACAGAGTATCATTCTGTTGTCATGTCAAACAACGAACACTTACTTTCTGCAACTCGAATGTTAAAAGAGGGGAAATCTCTTGCCTCATCTGAAATCTCCGATGCCTTTCGCATCATTATGAGTGGAAATGCTCATGATGGATTAATTGGTGCTTTTTTGGGAATTCTTGCGACAAGAGTGCCAACGGGAGAAGAATTGTATGGAGCTGCTGTTGTGATGAAGGAATGCGCTAAATGTATTGATTTTCCAGACTCCTCTTCGCTGTTAGACACCTGTGGAACAGGCGGTGCACCAAAAACATTCAACGTGTCGACTACTGCTGGAATTGTTGCGGCTGCATGTGGTGTTCGGGTTGCCAAACATGGAAACAGATCTCGTACAGGTCGTGGTTCAGCAGAAGTTCTTGAACAGCTTGGGATAAATATTACGTCTACGATAGAACAACAAAAGCGTTGTCTTGAAGATGTTGGTATTTGTTTTTGTTTTGCTCCAAAACACCACGAAGCTGTTGCTAATGTTATGCCAGTTCGAAAATCTCTTGGGTTTCCTACCATTTTTAATCTTCTTGGGCCATTAACAAATCCTTGCTCTGCTGGAAGACAGCTACTTGGTGTCTGGGATGATATCTACGTTGAGCCAATGGCTGAAGCGCTTCGAGCTTTGGACACTACTAATTCAGCCGTTGTACATTCGCTCGATGGTCTTGATGAAGTTTCTATATCTGCTCCGACACGAATCCTGTTTGTTCGTGATGGTTCTCTTGTGGAGGAACTCATAAAGCCCGAAGATGTTGGTCTTGACCGCTGGGACATCAAAGAAGTAACTGCAGACTCACTCTCCGATGCGACTAGCTTCATTCGCGATAGTCTTGTAGCGGGTAGTAGGGGGGCTCCTAGAGACATGACAGTATTAAATACTGCGGTAGCTCTTATGCTCGCAGGACACGCTAACACATTAAATGAGGGCGTTAAAACAGCGTCTGAAGCCATAGATTCTGGTGCTGCAAGAGATACTCTTCAGAACTGGGTTGAAGTGAGCAATACACACATCTCATCCACAGACACCAAGGAAACATAGATATAAATTAAATACTCGTCTTCGTAGTAATAGTGTCTGATCGGTTGTGCATAAAAACACAAAAAAACCATAAGTCTATAAAACAAAGCGGGTTATAGTGACAGCACCACGCTTATAACCTGTCAGTTCGCCTGTGCGAAGTTTGCACAGCAACTACACAGTTGTTAACTCGCCCCTCTTTAATGGATTTTATTGTTTGGTTATTCGAGTCTAGTGCCACATAATCCACGACTTATCCACAACAAAAATCACATCCTAGACACCGAGTTTGTCCGATAATTGTTCCCCTAATAGATTTATTTCTCGTTGGAAAACTTCGTCACCTTCAATTTTGTTGTCGATAGTTTTTATCGCATGCATCACGGTTGTGTGATCTCGCCCACCAAAATATCCGCCAATTTCTTCGAGACTAAATCGAGTGTGTTTTCGTGACAGCCACATTCCAACCTGCCTCGGAACAGTTATAGATTTATGCCTTCGTTTAGAAAGTAGGTCCGAGAGTTTGATGTTATAAAAAACAGTAACCGAGTCAAGAATGTTTTGAATAGAAATATTTGTTGGTACATCAGATTTGTTTTCGTTCCCAATTGTTCGTTTTGCGAGTTCTAGAGAAATGTCCGCACCGTCTAACATTGCTACGCTTTGCAGGGTTGTAATGGCTCCTTCAAGCAACCGAATATTTGAGTCTAGGTGTGAAGCAACATAAGTTGTAACATCATCTGGAATATCTATATTTCTCATTACAGCCTTCTTTTTAATTATAGCGACCCGCGTTTCAAAACCAGGCGGATCAATGCTCGCAACGAGACCACAACTAAACCGGCTTATTAAACGCTCTTCTAGATATGGGATTTCACTTGGCGGAGCATCAGAGCTTAACACTAATTGTTTTCCAGATTGAAACAAGGTATTAAAGGTATGGAAAAATTCTTCTTGTGTTTGGTCGCGTTTCGAAAGATCGTGAATGTCATCAATAACAAGCATGTCAAACGCGCGAAACTTGTTTCTAAACGAAGACATTTTCCCCTCTTGAACCGCCTCAAGGAACTGCGTCATAAAACCGTTGCAGGAGACATAATAAATTCTCATCGTCACATGCTTTCTAATGGCCGTTTGGCAAATGGATTGTAGAAGATGTGTTTTGCCAAGCCCAACCCCACCATAAATAAAAAGCGGGTTGTAGGCTTGTCCGGGCTTAGTGGAGACAGCTGTTGCAGCAGCGTGCGCCAACCTGTTTCCAGGACCAACAACAAAATTTTCAAAATTGTAGTCGGGGCTAATTAACAAATCTTCCTCAATATCAAAAGAGGAAAGCACAGAAGCACCACCTGGGTTGTCACCAGAAACAACCCCCGACCCTCCTTGCCCACCAGAACCCACAGCGTTCCCCGAGCTTGGTGTTATTCCTTCTTCACCAACAAAGCGCACTCCAAGAAGATGCCCAGTAATAGACTGTGCCGCTTCAGCAAACTGTTGGGTGCAACAGCGTTGCAAATATTTTAACTGAACTGGTTCTTTAATTTGAATTAACAGCGTTCCATCAACAATACCAAGCACAACAATGTCGTCGAACCACCTTCGACACATTGTAGAGTGGTCAATTTGAAGCCGACCCAAAAGGTCTACCTTTAGTTGTTGTCTGTTAATTTGATCTTTGCTCATATACTTTTACCACGTAACTAATAGGCCCAACGACAAAACACCTATAAAATCCGGTTACCCATCTACCCCAAAAAAGGCGTCTAGCATCCATGCAACATATTGGAACGCTAAATCTACGCTTTATTTCTCTGTCCGTCAACCATTTTCCGCAAAATCTCCAGCTTCTTCCTGTTGTTTTTCATAACGCATCCTGTTTGCGTGATGGTCCATTAACAAGTGTATTCGGTGTGCATCGTCACAACCAATTCGTTCTTCAATAGCTCTTTTAATAATATCAAGACCAGTTCTTCGACTTGTGTGTGTGATTACAACATGCTCCGCTTTCCACACCTGCAACAAATCAGCAAGATTATCTATATGTAAATGTTTTCCTACAGCAGCCCTGTTTTTGTGTTCAGATTCAAAAAAAGTACACTCTGTTATTACGATTGGAGCGTTTGTAAACTCTGGACGAAACAGGTGGTTACCCATTTCGGTGTCACCAGTGCACGCAACAAGAGGGATTTTTAAGGTGTGAGTAATTTCTGTCCCACCAACCTTTAAAGACCTCAACTCTTCTTGTGGAAGACCATTATATTTTTCAAGTAATTTTTTCCGGTGTTCCATCACAACATAAGAAAGGGCTGGTACCGTGTGACTTGCCTCTATTCCCTTTAAAACAATATTTGGTTTAATGGTTAGTTCACCATCGGGGTCTAGTGAAACAATATTGTGCGGAGTGAATTGTTGCTCAAGATCAGCCCACCCACCCATCATTGACTGCACCGCTCCAGCAATTTCACTATGGCAAACACAGGTTCCAACACCCATTTTTTGGAACATTCTCTGACTAAAGTAATACGGTAATCCTGCAACATGATCCATGTGTCCGTGTGTAAGTGCGATGAACGGTGCAGATAAAACCGGTCTTGGACAAAGCCCAACATCAAAAGCCACATCTAATTCAGGAATATGAACAGCGGTTTGTTCACCAGCAATGCTTATACCCTGAACCCTGTATGGGGGAAGATATAAAAACCCAACCTGTCCTGATCGGGGGGGTCTTCGTGGCAACATAATAAAACTCCAAAATGTGTTTGCTTCAAACAAACACAAAAAAAGAACATCCCATAGAGGATTCGAACCCCTGTAACCAGAAGAATCTGGTGTCCTAGACCACTAGACGAACGGGACAAAAAAACAGTTGTTTTCGACGAACAACACGTCCGTCACTGCATTGGGTGTAATCATACCAAAAAATATGAGTGCTCCAACTAAATAGTTAAATAGTGTGTTTTAGTTGTTCTGCCAACGCACATATTTGAATAGAAGCATCATTGTTAAAAAGTTTTCTCACAGGAGAAGTGCCAGATTCAACAAGTGTGTTAACAACACCAAAAGCATTAGCAATTGAATCGCCTGAGTCAAGCATTCTGTGGAGCTCTTCTCTGTCATTGTTTATAATGATTTTTTGTACAACGTTTTTTAGTTCTGGGTTTTCTGAAAGCAACGAGATAATTGGCAAAGTAAGTTTCCCCTTTTCAAGGTCTCTGCCGGCTGGCTTACCAATGCTTTTTTGTTCGCCTAGAAGGTCAAGCAAGTCGTCTTTAATCTGAAACGCAGTTCCAACAGACATTCCAAACTTCTTTAAAACCAATACCTCATTATCAGTAGCGCCACCCAATATCGAACCCATTTCGCAAGAAGCAGCAATTAGCGAAGCTGTTTTATCGTGAATAATCTGATAATACAAATCTATATCAAGATCAACATTGTTTCTGTGGAACAATTGAACAACTTCTCCCGCACAAATGGTGTTGGTTACCTCGCCCAACAAAAGATTTAGCTTTGGGTTCTCAATAGTAGAACAAAGATGAAAAGCGCTAGAAAGCAAATAGTCACCAATCATGACAGCAGCTTCGTTTCCTCGAAGACTATTAATAGTTTTTTCTCCCCGCCTAAGATCTGCTTCATCCAAAACATCGTCATGCACTAAGGTTGCAAGGTGAATTAACTCTACAACAGCAGCAGCAGTGTGAACACACTTTGGAACAACTTGTTCTTTTGAAACGGTTTTCCATGTCAACAACAAGAGCGAGGGCCTCAACATTTTCCCTTTATAGGCTGCCAACTCATCACAAACATCGTTTACAGCGCAGTGTTTGTTTTTTAGGTGTTCAGACATCACCTCGGACACCTCGTCCAACTCTTTTGCTAACCAGGTGCCAACGCGTGAAGTCATATCAATAAGTGTTTTCATTTTACCGCCACGATATACGCAACCCAACCGGCGCAGGCCTCTCCCCGAGTATTGATTGACCACACACCGTCACCCTCACCATCTTCATCGGTACCCTCCCAATACACCTTAACACTAGAAAAACCAGAGTCTAACAAGACATCTCTAATCTCTGGAATCGTCCAAAACCGCCACTCATAAGTAAAAGCCCGCTTAATTTTTGACCCGTCAGGAAACTCAAAATGTATGTAATTAACAATATCGCCCGTTATAGGATTGACATAGTGTTGATCCCAGACATAGGTAAACCCGTCAAGGTCTCGCTCTTCGTCCATCTCTAAAAAAGAATCGCTACCTCCATACGCATCTAATAAAAACAGGCCATCATCAACCAGACTGTTATAAACCGAAGTAAAATATTGTTTTAGTGTTTCACGCTTCTTAAAACCATAATAACTAAAGTTCATAGCCAAAACACAATCAACAGGTTCGGATTGTATCGACACAACATCGTGTTCTATCAATTTAACGCGCGACTGCTGTTGTGGGGTTAACTCTTTTTCAATCCGGTCTCTCGCCCACTTCAACACGTTTGAATCTAAATCAACCCCAAGAACAGTACAACCATCATTTCGTTGTACCCACTCTCTAGCAACAGCCGAAGTTCCACAAAAATCTTCTCGCAAAGTTATTGGTTCTCTGCTACGAACCTCTTTCCACGCCTGAATAATCAAATCTACTTCAGATTCTGGGCACTGAACAGATCTTTCATAAAGATCATTAGTGTCCGCAGTTTTTGCGGTTATCCAACCTGGTTTTACTGGTCTTGCCATTGTATTAGTGGGTTCCAAAGGTGTGAAGTGTATCCAAATATGCTACAACAATGTTACTTATGTTGGTAGACAGCATGCGTTTATGTGACACCACCAACCGTTAAAAGGTCAATTGTTTGGAACCTCTAAAGTAAGGGGATCACGCATAGGAAGTTCGACAATATCTCCCCCAACAATAGATGAAATATCCTGCATGGATGCCCTGCCACCATCATCACCATCAACAATGGCGTCCCAATCACCAACAATTACCACCACCATTTTCTTTGGAATCAAAACCCTGTTCGCCACCCTCATAACATCCTCGGCTGTTACAGATTTAATTTTCTCTCGATAAGTTTTCCAATAGTTGGGATCCCTGTTAGTGAGCGTATCTCGAACGAAAACACCAAGCGTTCCAGCTTTTGATTGGAAATTGCTCGGAAACTGTTCAACTAGTGATTTTTTTGCAAGTGCGAGTTCATCATCAGTAACCGGCTCGGTTTTTATCCGCTCAATTTCATCAAACAACAACTTTGTTGCAAGTGCAACAGTAGAACTTTTAGACTCAAAACCAGCAACCCAAACACCATCTCCCCACGGGCCTGCAGAAAACATAGATCCAGCACCATAAGCCAAACCCTCATTGCTACGAATACTTTGAGTAATTCTGCTACTAAAACCACCGCCACCAAGGATATAGTTCATAACAGAGAGTGGCTCTACATCTGGATCGCCTTGCTGAACAGAACGAATTCCAACCTTAACACCACCCTGAGGAACATCTTTGTCCACAAAATAAATTCCAGGTTTAAAATTATGAGTGATGTTTGGAGGATTGGGTATATCAGATTCTCCACCCCACTGGCCCACAGTTTCGTTCATAAACTCAACCATTTGATTTCTGTCAAAATCACCACTAACAGATAAAACCAGATTTGTCGGATCAACAATCTTATCAAACTGCTCTGACAAAGAGTTTTTGTTGACAGAAGAAACAGATTCGACCACTGGTTGTTTCCCTAAATAAGAATCACCAAACATTTTAGATGAGAATTCTCTATTTAGGATGCTAGATGGATAATCGTTTCGCTGTTTCATTCTCTCGATAACATTGTCTTTCTCGACTCTAACTTTTGACTCTTGAAAAGCTGGGTGTTGCAACATATCAAAGAACAGCTCAAAACATTCTTTAAAATTGGATTCCAAACAATCAAGATTCGCTGTAATGGTTGTACCTCCACCACGAACATCAACATTAGCAGCAAGGAACGCGAAGGTTTCATCAAGTTTCTCTGCAGTCATTGTTGATGTTCCACCATCACGAATAAGAGTGGCCATAATGTTTGTTAATCCAGCTTTGTCTTCTGGATCCAAATATTTTCCACCCCTAAAAGTTGCTGTGACCCGAACCAAGGGCAACTCTCTGTCTTCAACAATAAAGAGCCGAACACCATTATCCAGTGTTTCCATAAAAGAATCCGCGTCAGGAACATCAAAAACATATTCTGGATACACAAGATCTTTAGGATGGCTTGGACCAACAGGTTTACTTTTTTCGGTTTTTTCGCCAATGTCGCCACAACCAACAACCACAAAACAAAACAAAGAAAGTGCTACTACTACACCTATTCTTTTGTGTATTAACGCCGTGGGTTTTTGAAACAATAAAAAATTTGTTGTGAACATATAAAATCTCGTTGTATATATTTGGTGTTTATTTTTCTAATTCTGCAATGTGGACCGAAAGTTTTTGAATGATATACTCAAGAATGACACGCTCATCATCAGGCACTGCAGTCATAGCACCTTGAAGCGCTGCGTGTATTTGAACAAGGTCTCCCAAAGGTTTTCCATAAAGGTTTTCTAAAAACTCTGTTGCCTGTGCTAACTGTTGTGGGTCAAGTTGAATTATGCCGGGCTTAACTAACTCAGCTTCTGGCACAACCTCAGGAATGTTGTCTTCTTCAACCACATCCTCAACAATTTCTTCTTCAACCACATCCACCGCCTCTTCGCCAACCAATTCATTGCACCGTTCTTCAAGCTTTTTCAACAAGTACTCGAATACAGGAAGCATTTCTGCAGGAATTTGTTTTATTTGCGATCTCATTTGCTGCCGGGAATCCAACAAATCTTCAGCAGACATGGTATCAAGATCAAGCAGTGCGGCCCTAATCATTGCTTGTTCTTGTGGTCCAAACCCCATTAATTCCTCGTCAACGGGCTCGCTACCCAACAATCGATTATAGATGACCACAGAACTATTGTTCGTTGTTAAGTACTTTTTCGCAACTCGCATAACATCTTCCGGTGTTACTTCAAGTAATTTTTTACCAGAGTCATTGATGTACTCCCAACCACCCAAAGCTTCAAGATACCCCAACTGAATCATTAAATAAAAATTACTTTGTAGCTGCCTGTACTGATCTGCTATTACATTGTTTTTGACCTTCTTTAATTCTTTTTCAGAAACGAGCTCGTTTTGTAATATGGACACCTGTTCATACCAAGACTCTTCAAGGTTCTCTGGTGTTGCATCACCTTTTACTATCGCAGAAAAGGATAGAAAACCAGCATATTTTTTCCCGTCAAGATAAAACGATGCGCTGGTTGCTATTTCTTCACCCTCAACCATAGATTTATACAACCGCCCAGTTTTTCCATTTAATACCGCTGACAAAATATCAAGAGCATATGAATCAGCGTGTCCAAACGGAACAGCGTGATATCTAATTTCAATTTGTGACTGGGCATCAACCTCTGCCACCATGCGCTGAGAAGCTTTTTGAGATGGTTCGATGGTGGGTACAGGTGGTGGCGGGGAAGACCCGGCACGAAGTTGGCCAAAATACTTCTTAATCATTGCGGTGGCAGTTTTGACATCAAAATCTCCAACAAGAACACCAATAAGGTTACTAGGTTGATAATAAATATCAAAATATCGTTTCGCCTCTTCGAGCGTGTAGCTGTTTAAATCACTTGGCCACCCAATAACAGGCCACGAGTACGGCGATGCTTGCCAAAACATAGAGTTAAATTGTTCTTGAAACTCTCCCGTTGGTGTAGATTCCGTTCTCATTCTACGCTCTTCATGAACGACATCTCGTTCTGAAAAGAACTCCCTAAACACACTGTTTGCAAGTCGATCAGATTCAACCCAACACCAAAGCTCAAGCTTATTGGCGGGGAGTTGGTTTATGTAAAAAGTAACATCCTCACTGGTAAAAGCGTTCAATCCAACAGCGCCTTCACCCTGATATATAGAAGATATTTCATCCTTAATGATTACACTTCGATGTTCATCCATTGTGTTACGCAAGGATTCTCTGAGTGTTGATAACTCTTCGGTGTCGTAAGAGGCGTCCCATGGATCATCAATCTCGCCACGTTTAAACCGGTCATATTGTTCTGTCCAAATAATATCAAGCATTGAGTTTCGCAAATCACGCTCTTTATTTGTGTATGAAGCATCCTTAACACTGTCACTAGTTCCTATTGTTTTTGTTCCCTTAAACATAAGGTGTTCAAAAAAGTGACTTAATCCAGTAATGCCTGGACGCTCATTTACAGACCCAACCTGTGCAACCCATCCAGCAGCAATATTGTTTGGTTCTTCTAAGCGAGGCAGAAGAATAAACTTCATCCCATTATCCAATACAAACACCTCTGGTTGAACCTGGCTCTGAGCCAACGAACATACGGCAAAACAAGGAAGGAATAAAAGAAGTAGACGATTCATCATGTAAAACTCCTAATGAATACATTGGACTGATTAGAAAACTGTCTGGGTTGGACAATAACTTTGTTGAATTGAGCGGTAAAATAAATCAAAATATGTCTTTCTCAAAAACTAGACAAGGCAGTGTACAGCACACGGTGGGTGTTGAGGTGGTTGTTGACACTCAGGACGAGCGTCTTGTTAAAGAATCTACACGCCTGATAGAACAACTCGGCAGAAATAAAACAAAATCAAAATATACGGTTTATTTTGGGGCAAGGGGGGTTGAGCTTCGACGATCAAGCCACACTCACAAAAAAGGCATTCTGATAGATTTCTCAACAATCGACAGGCGAATTGGGGCGGGGAATCTTTCAAAAAAACAACCGCTTCCAAAAGCCATAGGCGACTATTCAACAGTAATTGATGCAACAGCAGGTTTTGGAAAAGACGCAATGTTGTTGGCACTTATGGGGTACAACGTAATAGCAATAGAAAAGTCTCCAATTATTTCAGTATTATTAAGAGACGGGATGTATCGAGCCCAGCTAAACACGGAACTCAACCAAGCAATTGGCGGCAGGTTACAGTTTGTTGAATCAAACTCGATTAATTACTTTTCTAATTTAAAAAACCCTGAAGTTATATATATAGACCCAATGTTTCCGCCAAAAAAGAAAAAGAGCGCGTTGCCACCCGGGCACATTCAGGCCCTACAATCAATAGTTGGTCACGAAAATCAAACAGAATCAACAATAATGTTTGAAGCTGCTCTTCAAACAGCAACCCAAAGAGTTGTGATTAAACGACCCACACACTCGCAACACCAAAAAGAGAATCCAGTAGCAGTGCACGAAGGCAAAACAATTCGGTACGAAGTCTATCGACCTAGTTGAGTATAAGTGGGGTATGGGAAATTAAAAAACCACAAACACCGTTTGTGGTTTTTAATGGAGCATATCGGGCTCGAACCGATAACCTCTGCCTTGCAAAGGCAGCGCTCTCCCAATTGAGCTAATGCCCCAAAGAACCCTCGTTCCTAAAACAGGGTGAGGGAATTGGGTCCCATCCTAGATGATCGATTGGGAGTCTGATAGTGATCATCGCGGTTGGAAAGCGTACTATTGTATATCAGGAGTTACAGTAGCGGTAGTGGGTGACAAAATATCAAATCTGTTGGCATCAACCACACGAACTCGCCAATTAGCGTTCCATGCGTCGTTGCCAACAAGCCCAATTGTTTCACCAACAAGTCCTGTGAGATCCCAATCCTTGTTTACAGGCAAATAACCCAGCGTTCGTCCAGAATCTACATCCTGAATTCTATACATAAACGGGCGAAGTTGACCATTAAAGGTATTAGAAAGCGATAATCGTCCAACTAAAACATAGTCTCCATACAAAGACACAACAGACTGGTAATCGGTTACATCCCCAGATTTTTCCGCAAGATTGAGCCGGAGTGACTCAATCCTTTCCCGTTGCTTTTGTAAACCAGCCCACACTCCAAGTTGTTTTATTCGACCACCCGCAATTTGCTCAATAACCAGGTCGCCACTATTCTCAGAAAGCAGTTCTGAATACATAACCATTAGTGGTTCCACCTCAGCACCCATCACTGGTTCGGTGGTAATTTTTTTCCAAGCCTCCTCTAATCCAACAAGAGTCAACGGTTCAAGTCGAACGGGCTTTGTTTCAACAGCAACAGTTTCTGTATCTTCAGGAGAAACAGATTCTGTTGGAATAATTTCCAAACCACCAGTATCACCTAACATAGAAATAAGTTCAGGGGTTGCTCGTTCAACAGCTGAAGAGTCAACCCACCCAACTGCGTTGGTTGGTAATTTAATAGTATGAACAACATAAGCATCACGGTGCAACGTTCCGGGGCTAGTAGTTGTTGATTCAACAACCTGAACTTGATCCCCGCTTTGTAGTTGAAGTATTGGTCGCCAAGATCGGTACAAATCAACAGACTCGGTGTTTTTTGCAAGAACATCCAAATCACCACTTACACACCCACTTTCTCCAGTCACCTCAAAAATGTCGGTTTCAATTGCTGGATATTTTATATACCCAACAGTGTCTTCAAAAACACTTCCAGAGGTATCTACTTTTAACCAATCTTGCCGCTTACCACGAACACGAACCAAATCACCCTTTTTCGCTGTAGCAATCGCATAATAACTCTCGTTCGAACCACATCGAACATCAACTGTTTCAGCAGTCACTACCCCAACCCACGACGAATCGCCCAAATCCCCATCACTTGATTGCGCAAGTGCAACGGTTGTTGGTACGATCAATACCATTAAAAATGATTGTTTTTTAGATTGTTTTGTTGGCATTATTGGCCTCCTCGACTTCCTTGTTTTGCAGGACACGTAATAATGGTGAGGGTATCCATCTTCACCAGTTCTAGCAACCTCTTCGATAACTATATTATCAATACATGTATCAAAAAATTACCCAAATTCTCACTTTGTTCACCATCACACTGACGCAAGGATGTTCAACTCCACTGAAAGGGTATAAAACAAACATCGACCCGCCTTCCGAAGAACCTGTAATTGTGGAAGATGAAGAAGGGGCGGTGGATCCAGATATTCTGATAGAGCTACCACACACAACACTAACCGAAGTAGAAGAATCACTCGCTAGCAGGATGGAAGAAATTTTAGAACTAGCACCAGCAAATCTCGAAGACGACTGGGAGTCAAACATTGGCGTCAACCTTCACCACAACACCCCAACAACAGCTTCGATGTCTATGGACGACGCGATATTGTTTGCAATCGAAAACAACCTTGATATACAAATCGCGTCGATACAGCCAACAATAAAAGAACAATCAACAAAAACCAAAGAAGCGGCCTTCGACTTTCTCTTTGGAGCAGGTGCAACTTCACAACACTCAAACAAACCACAACAACAGGTTGTTGTTGGTGGAGTACCAGTTAATTCAGCAGAATCATCTTCAGACACCCTTGACGGAAACCTGTCATTAGCAAAACAACTTTATGGCGGCGGGTCAATTACTCTCTCTACAAACATCACAAAAACAAACAACTCGACAACAGGAACATTGGTCACACCAGATCCTGCGTGGCAGTCGATTGGAACAATAGACTTTACACAACCACTTCTTCGAAACTTTGGGGAAACAGTCACAAGGGCACAGGTTCATATTGCGGAAATAGTTCATGGACAATCTAAAGAAGATTTGAGAAGCACATTGAATACAGTTGTAACATCAACAGAACAAGAATATTTAAACCTGGTTTTACAGTGGAAGACACTGCAAGTTAAAACATGGCTTCTTGATCAGGGCAAAAAGGTGGTAAAAATACTAGATATTCGCAGAACATATGACGCCGGCGAGGCAGACTATGCACAAGCGGTTGCGACGGTTCAACAAAGAAAAGCAGAGGTAATAAAACAACAATCGTTGGTTCAAAAGGCATCTGACAACATTAAAAAATTGATAAACACAGACGAGTTCTCGCTTCAAACAGAAGAGGTTATCCAGCCAGTTGGCGCTATTGAAGCCACTCCAATCTCTATATCACTTAGACAAGCAATTGTTACCTCTTTAGAAAACAGGCCAGACCTTCACAAACTAAAACTTGCAATTCAAACCGAAGACATAAATGTGCAAGTGGCTGACAACGAAAGACTTCCACAACTCGATATGCAGGCACAAATGTCTTTTTACGGACTTGGTGATACGGCTGGTGATGGATACACCGAGGTTTTTAACGCAGACTATATAAACTATCTTGCTGGTTTATCATTCCAGATACCACTTGGAAACAGAGCCGCAGAAGCAAACTACACATCATCTCGCCTTCAAAAAATGAGTGCGGTTGCAACATATAAACAGGCAATTCAACAAGCAACAATCGAAGTAAAAACCGCGCTTCGAGATATTGTGACAAACGCAGAACTTATCAGAGCAAACAAAGCGTTCCGGATTGCTCAAACAGAAAACCTAAGGGCACTAAACATAGAAGAAGAAACGATGGCTGGGTTAAGCCCAACATTTTTGAATCTAAAATTACAAACACAATCAGTATTGGCAACAGCGAGAATTGCAGAGTTTGCTTCAATTATTGATTACAACAAATCAATTTCACAACTATACCTAGCCATGGGGACGACACTCGAAATGCACCAAGTGGACATAGAATGACCATAGAAGCACCAAGCGATGAGGCTATTGATTCAGCAGTAAAAACCCTACAAAACGGAGGAATTGTGGCGTTTCCAACCGAAACCGTATATGGATTAGGTTGCGACACATTTAACACCAACGCAATCGACCTTGTGTACAAGACAAAGGGCCGACCAATCAACAACCCAATGATTGCGCATATACAAAATGTGTCTTTGGTAAATGAACTTACTTATGATTGGGATGACAGATGTGAAGCACTAGCAAGAGAATTTTGGCCTGGACCACTCACAATAGTTCTCCCCAAAAAAAAGAGTGTTCCTAAATCAGCTTGTGGTGGAAGAGAAACAATTGCTATTCGGTGCCCAAAACACACTGTTGCTCAGAAACTCTTAAAACAGTTTGGACACCCTGTTTCTGCACCATCAGCAAATGTTTCTGGTTACATTTCTCCAACAACAGCACAGCATGTTGAAGAAGCGTTTGGTTCTTGTATCAACATTCTTGATGGTGGACCCTGTGAAAATGGAATTGAATCAACCGTTTTATCACTTGTGGGCACCCCCAAAATACTTCGCCCCGGAACAATCACTTGTGATGAAATTGAGAATGTAATTGGTTCAATATCCAACCAAAGACAAACCTCACAAACAGATTCACCCGGAACATCACTCCAACACTATGCTCCAAACACACCAGCCAAACTAGTATCTTCGAAGGAACTAATAAAAATAGAGGACAACACTTGTGCAACAATAGTGTTGTCAGGTATCCCCAACAAATCCAAAAAGAACATTCAAATGCCAACATCACCAAAAGAATATGGCGCAAAAATATATGGTGCATTAAGAGAACTAGACGCCATCGGAGTATCTGTTATTTTTATTGAAAAACCGCCAACAACAACAAGTTGGCTCGCTATTCAAGATAGATTAAAGCGTTGCGCGGCTGGACGCTAATTACTATCTTTTTCTACAACCATAAAATCTGCGATGGGTGGAGATCCTCCCCAATCTTCTTCTGGGATTTCCCTCTGAATTGAAACCACCAGTATTTTTGCTTCTGGCATTCTGTTGCGTAATTCTTGAACAATGCCGCCATCATATTCAACGTGAAATTGCCCAACCAGAAGAATCACCTTTCTGTCACCACTCGGATGTGCATTAACAACCGATTGAGCCATCGTCGCGTCCCACGCTTGTTGGCTCCGAAAAACAGGCAACATTGGATCATCTGGGTCGATTACACTCACATCAATCTCTGGTGACTCTTCTTCAGACCCCTCGTCGCCACGCATCTTTTCCCCAAGTTCCCAAAATCGTTGACGATACCTACCACCTGAAAGTTCTTCTGGGTAATCAATGTAACCGCGACGAGATCCCGTTAATTCATCAATCTTTTCATACCCATCAATTCTTGCAATCCGAACATAACGTCGTGGTGCGTTTGCGCCAACCACGCCTCCACCACGACTTTTTGCTGCATCAATAATCGGTTGGTACCATGCACTCCAACCTCCGCTCGCCCCCCAATTTTTAGAGTTTGTTAATTTCTCAAAGGTTTCATCGTCAATAAAATCTTCCATATAGTCGTCGATAAGTATTTGTTCATCACGTTCTAACATTTCAAGAGCAAGAATACTGTTTGGATATGTGTCCATCACATCCTCAACAACAGCAAGTTGTACAGCATGTCCTACTGCATGGTCGTGTTGCTCACCAAGCAAAATAATATCCGCCTCATGGATTTTAGATAAGAGTTCTGACCAATCGACACGCTTTGCCGAAACGGGTTTGATAATAGCAACATCTTCCCGAACCAAAATACCAACATCTGAGACGTGTGTGGGTCCAATCGGTGCAGAAGTGCACCCAGCCAAAAAAAGAAAGAAAACGATAAATCCAAAAGATATTTTCATTTCAACAGCATCCCACCGCAACCAATCCTTGTCAATCACGAAAACATATAAAAAACACTCGCTTTTTGATTAAAAATGCTCATAATAGAGGTCACCATGATGCTGTTTTCTACAATTACTCTAACAATAGGCGCCACCCTTTCGACCGGACAATATGATGGAATCTCCATTGTCCACACTCATATCGAAAACCAAAAACAACTTAACACTCTACGAGATTTGGGGGCTCGATCTTTGGACTGCTTCGACCACAAAGGTCTGACGCCAATGTTGTTCGATGATTCTATTATTGAATTTGCAAAAAAAATGAATATAGAATTTGAAGTTCTAGAAACAAACATCGATTCATATATTTTAAAATATGAACAATCTCGTGAAGAAGCCAGAATGCGTGGGCTGGGTGGTTGGTACAGTGATTTTAAAACCTGGAACGAAGTTAACACTCGGCTAAACCAAGTTGAACAAATGTACCCAAACATAGCCTCAGTCTTTACTGTCGGAGTAACTCACGAGGGGAGAAACATACAAGGTATACGGATTACTGCGCCTGGAGATTCTACTGGTAGAAAGCAAGTGCTTTGGAACGGATGCCAACACGCCCGAGAGTGGGTAGCAGTCATGGTTCCAATGTATATTATTGATGCCCTTGTTGATGGTTGGAATGTTGATTCTGAAATAACTACAATTCTCGAATCCACAGAAATAATAATTGTTCCAATCGTAAACCCAGATGGATATGAGTTTACATATGCTCCAAATGGCGACCGATTTTGGAGAAAAAACAGGAGGAACAACTCAGGATCATGCGAGGGCGTAGATTTAAACCGAAACTGGGGTTTTGCTTGGAACGGTGGCGACAGCACAAGTACAAACACGTGTAGCGATGTGTATGTCGGTCCAAACGCGTTTTCCGAACCAGAGGCACAAGCAATGAGGGACCTGGTTGTATCGCTTCCAAATCTAGTAGCACACATTGATTTTCATAGTTATTCACAACTAGTTCTTGAGCCGTGGGCAAGCAGTAACAACACCCCACCACGAGTAGATATAGTAAAAGCATTGTCTGGCGACATAAGTGATGCAATATTAGGTGTTCATGGTGAAATGTATGTTGCAGGAACTGGCGGCGACCTGTTGTATTTGGCTGATGGCGTGTTTCCAGATTGGGTAACAGACCGCGGAGCCCTCTCGTATACGGTTGAGTTGAGACCCACTGGCTCTCCTGGATTCGACCTTCCACCAGACGAAATATTGCCAACCTGCGAAGAAAATCTAGCTGGAGCAATGGCAATGCTTCGGTTTATTCAAAATTCAGTTTCGTTTTCGTTTCCAAACGGTATTCCTGGGTTTGGATTAGCCGGAGAAATGCAAACGCTTCCAATTACAATCGAACCAGTTTTTGAAGAAGTGTTGCTCGAAAATACAGCAACACTCCATGTTCGTTATGGAAGCAACGGGCCTTTTGCTCCTAGGCCAATTCAACACGATTCTGGAACTCAATACACAGCCCAGATACCAATATCGACCTGTGGTGTAAACAGTGAGTATTGGATAAGTATTGAATCCACAGACGGAGAAACCCACAGGTATCCGCTTGGAGAAGAAGTGATGCAAGTAGGTGTAGCTACAGAGATTCAAAACTGGAATATGGACACCAATCCAAACTGGCAAACCTCAGGTCTTTGGTCGTGGGGCGCACCAACGGGTGGTGGCGGGCAATATGGAAATCCAGATCCAACAAGTGGTGCAACTGGCCAGTATGTTTTTGGGTATAACCTTCAGGGTGATTACGAAAACAACCTTGCAGAAAAACACCTAGTAACCCCAACCATCAATGTTTCAAACCAGCAAAACATTCAACTTCAATTTGATAGATATTTAAATGTTGAACAACCCGCCTATGACCACGCTTCAATATCAGTTCGTGCCGATGGTGGTTCTTGGTCTACATTGTGGACAAACACATCAGTTATAGAAGATTCTCAGTGGGTTTCGGTTTCTTATGACCTTTCTCAAACTATTGGTTCGGCCCAAACAGTTGAAATTCGCTGGACAATGGGAACAACAGACACTTCGTGGCGCTATTCAGGGTGGAACATTGACGATGTTCAACTTCTTGCAATGTCAAACACGGCTGTCCAAGGCGACGTTAATTGTGACGGCGTTGTAGATGTGTCAGATTTATTAAACATCATCTCAAACTGGGGTTTCTGTGACGGTATTTGTGGTTCAGATATCGTTCCAGATGGAACCATCAACGTTTCCGACCTTCTCCAAGTTATTGGAAACTGGTAGCATATAACCAACAAAACATAGGAGGTGTGATATGTTAACCATCACAACAATGTTAGTGAGTTGTGTCGCTGGAATTACAACCCAAGCAACAACAGTTTCAAGTAAATGGTATGACGGCGATGTTGACAAACAGGATCGTCAATCAATCGAAGCAATGGTTTCTTTTGCACCACCACCACTTGCTGAAAGCGCATACTGGATACTTCCAGATGGCGCAGAGTCATCCAACTGGGAAGATCATCTTGGCAAGGTTGTAGTTGTTCAGTCTTGGACAAACGCAAAATCAAAGGGTCGACGAACAGCTTCTGTTGTCAGTAGTTTACTAGAAAAAACCAGCAATCCAGAAGACGTTGTGTTGTTAACCATCCACACCCCAGAGGGTCACAAGTCTGCAGAAAGTTATATTAAAAAGAAAGAGCTTACGTTTAATACAATTGTTGACCCCACCGGAGAAACGTGTAACCAACTCGGTTTTTATAAAACACCTACAAACTTTATCATTGATCGAAACGGAGCAGTTCGTCATGTTGGTATACAAAACAAATGGTTAGCAAAAACCGTCGATTTGTTACTAGACAAGCCGTTTAATCCAAGAAAGAAAACTAAAACATTTGTGCAGCCAGAAACAGTGAAAGAAACCGAGCCGACGGCGTCGTATCCAGCATATAGCGACAAGTTTGGATCAGCGAAGAATCAACAAGGGAAAAAAGCTCCAAAATTTAGGGTTGATGAGTGGATTTCTGGAGAAGTTGACGTGAGTGGTAAAACTAGAATAATTGAGTTTTGGGCAACATGGTGCCCACCATGTGTTCGCTCAATCCCACATATGAACGAGTTACAAAAACATTTTGGTGACGATATCGCCATTGTTGGTGTGTCTGGAGAGACAGCATCTAAGGTGAAAAGTTTTACAAGAAAAACAGAAATGAAATATGGTGTTGCTGTGGACCCAAAGAAAAGAATGCAAAACGCTGTTTCGTGCAAAGGTATTCCACTTGCAATGATTATTAGTAGCGACGATATTGTTAGGTGGCAAGGACACCCAAGCCGACTTACTGAAGAATTGATTCAACAGGTTATTGATGCTGACGGTGGTAGTGGAGGAAAAACACCCAAACGAGGTCGGTGGAATATAAAAACAGATCATGGTTGAGGATACTCAGCCAGAAAACAAAAAACTAAACCTTTCAGATCTACGACTTGCCGTTAGAGAGGTTTGGTCGTTGGCGTGGCCAACAATCATCACAATGACAAGTTTCACGGTGATGCAATTTGTTGACAAGTTAATGGTAAGCCAGGTTGGACCAACAGAAATTGCCGCCCAAGGGAATGCTGGCACTTGGTCGTTTGCAATTATCGCAACAGTTATGGGGGTTGTTACAGTAGTAAACACATACGTAAGCCAACACCTTGGGGCCGGTACTCCTAAAAACGGCCCAAAATACCCGTGGGCTGCTGGTTGGATGGCTGCAGTTTCTTGGCTTCTTATCATTGTCCCTTTTATATTTATTGTTCCACATATTTTTAACCACATTCACCCTTCACAAGAGGAAGTGAAACTTGTAGTTTTAGAAACCCAATATGCAACATACACGCTTGTCGGCAGTTTTTTCTTGTTGATTGGCAGGGGATTCTCTCAATACTTTTTTGGCATGCATATGCCAAAAATAATAACCGTCTCTACAATTATCGCAAACGTTGTAAACGTAATAGCAAATTACATTTTAATTTTTGGCGAAGATGGAGTTTCTGGACTTGTTCCTGGTATTCCTGGAACAAAAGCACTTGGGTTGCAAGGAGCGGCAATTGCAACCGTGATAGGCATGTTTATGGAGATGATTATTCCACTCCTAATTTTTCTTGGTCCAACATTCAATAACAAATATTCAACACGTGCACCATGGAAGCCCTGCCTAAAAACAATGCGGGCGATTTTTAAAATTGGTTGGCCGGGAGCCATTCAGTGGGGAAATGAAATTATTTGTTGGGCATTGTTTATGACTGTGTTTGTAGGAAAGTATGGAACAAACGCAATGGCTGCGGGATACATTGCGCTGGGATATTTACACCTTAGCTTTATGCCCGCGGTAGGAATTAATGTTGCGATAAACTCGGTTGTGGGAAAATACATTGGGGCAAAAAAACCAGATGTTGCAGTTTCCAGAGCACGTGTTGGTGTCGGCATAGCTCTTGTGTATATGACATTTTGCGCAACAATTTTTGTTGTGTTTAGGCACGAACTCATGGAGTGGTTTGTTAACGAGTCTAGTTATACGGACCAAGAACTGCAAGAAATAATTAGCATTGGTGCAAACATGTTGATCATGGTTGCCCTTTTTCAAACAGTAGACGCACTTGGCATTGTGTATACAGGCGCCCTTCGAGGGGCTGGTGACACGGTCTGGCCAGGAGTGGTTACCGCGGTGTATAGTTGGGTGTTTATAGTTGTGGGCGGATGGGTTGCGGTAACATATTTTCCACAAACGGAATCAATTGGGCCCTGGATTGCAGCTGCAACATATGTCATTCTTATTGGGATAACGATGACAATACGCTTTGAACGTGGTGGATGGCGAAGCATAAAACTTATTGAGGGGGACGAGAGCGTGGAGGCTGCAAGGGCTGCTCCTCTTACAATTGGCCCTCCATCACCAGAGGCAGATGTTGCGATAGCCGATTTTGTTGATCCACCAGACATAGACAAGTAACCTTTTGCATTATGTGACAGGGTTTAGTACAATTTAAGGTCACGTATTTTTACAAAGAGACGGAGACGCAAAAGTGAACCAACAAGACGGACTAGAAACAGTTATAGGTAGCGGTAACCCAGCCCAGGCAGATAAGCACTATGAGGTAGCTATCGAGCACGAAAAAAACGGATTCCGCATAGGTGCCATCGAAGAACTTCGGCAAGCGGTTACACACGGAACAAACCCAGAACACAAATTCAAACTCGCTTATTTGCTAGACCTAGTTGGCGAAGAATCTGAGGCAATCAGTTTATATGAAGAACTAACATCTGCAGAACGACCACACATAAGTTCACTATTAAACCTGTCTGTAATTTACGAAGATAAGGGAAACCTAAACGCAGCAGAAAAGTGCCTGCGTCAAATTTTAGACACCGAACCAAATCACAAGAGAGCAAAACTATATATCGTTGATGTCCAATCCTCGACCGACATGTATTACGACGAAGAAATTGCTCGAGATGCAGCTAAAAACGCTGCGATGATGAATACACCAGTTACAGACTTCGAACTTTCTGTGCGAGCGCGTAACTGTTTGAAGAAGATGGAAATCCGCACCCTTGGCGATCTACTAAAGGTTTCTGAAAACGAGTTGTTGAGTTACAAAAATTTTGGAGAGACTTCATTAGTAGAAATTAAACACATGTTGACTGCGCGTAATCTTCGTTTGGGTCAAGGTGCCGAAGGCGGCCACATAAGCAGGGTTCACCAAGATAGATACGATGAATTACTAAACCACGCACCCGAACAAATCCTTAAACAACCAGTTTCAGCCCTAAACCTAACAGTCCGTGCTCGAAAAGCACTCCAGGCACTGAACATTCAAACACTTGGAGAATTGGCAATTAGAACTGAAGCCGAACTTATGGGTATCAAAAATTTTGGCACTACAAGTCTTGTTGAAATTAACGCAAAACTAAAAGAACATGGTTTAGAGCTTCGAAATATCGATTAACAAACCAGAACGAATCACCCTTAAAAAAGCGAGTCTTTACTCGTTTTTTTTATGTATACATTGGAATTGGACAATCGAGCACATCCCCAATTGCACGTAATGTTTCCGCTTCCACCACGGTTACCTTGTCATCATGAGTCACACAGTTTCCACAAGCTTCGATAAGCAATTCTTTGTCTGAAAAACGCAGTAGACGCAGTTCCTTCAAGGCACCATTGACAGAACTCATATTGCAATCTGGCACATCTGGTATTTGAATGTTCATACCAACAGAATTGGCTCCAGCTTGAAAAGCAATAGTGGCCTCTCTCTGATTTGTGGATCCACAATACGCTAATGTTCCAAGAATAATTGAAACAGGTGTGGGATAAGAAGACAACGGTTTTTTGCTCAAGGTAATTTTTCGGCCACCAAACACATCAGACATGTGTTTTTGAAGTACAGAAACCAACACCCATTCAAAACGGTCAACAACACCATCGCAGCTTACAATTGAAACAATGTTTTTATTAAAAGTTTTAATTTGTTCTGGGCTAAGCGTCCTAAGTGCTGGTGCAGCAAAATCGATCATTGGTAAGCGTGCGGTGGCGTCAGCCGTTAGCACAAGTGAACTAATTTTTCGATATTCAACCAATTCAGAAACTGAAAGAATTTTTGCAACCATCTGTTGGGAATCTTTGTTGTCGTTGGCAACAAGAGCAAACATCACCAGTCTGGCACTCCACCCGCTCGACAAATATTTTTTGATGTCGGGGTCGATAGACTCAATAGAAAATTTTGCTTGAAGTAAGCAAACATCATCAATACCAGACGCGTTTCGAACGGATTTGCGAACAGATGACGAAGAAAAATGCGAAACACCAGAACCCCTAGAGGTTTGCGCCTTGGAACTTGACACACTTTTTTGTTCTCCCAGAGAAGCCACGTCAACACTCTCAACACGAGCGATTCGATCGGTTATTGGTGGGTGGCTAGCAAACATAGCGTTCATAGCTTGTGAAAAAAACATGTGGTTACATTGACCTACCTCAGACGAAATGTTCTTAAGTTGCTTCATTCCACCAATTTTTCTAAGAGCTCCCCCAATTCCATCAGGGTTTCTGGTGTATTGGACCGCAGAAGCATCCGCTAAAAATTCTCTTTGCCTCGAAACCGCCGCCTGAATGAGCCTGCCAAAAAACGTTCCAATTGCACCACACAACGCCAAAAACAAGCCAAACACAATAATTGCAAGACCAACCCCAGCACCACCTGCACCCTCTTTAGATCTAGATCTTGAAGAACTTCGAAGAACTGCCGGTCCAACATATCGCACAAGCACCCACCCGGTAATACCCAAAGCCATAATTCCAAAAACAACACCAATTAGCCGTATGTTTATTCGCATGTCTCCATGTGAGATATGGCTAAATTCGTGTGCAATAACACCCTGAAGTTCATCTCGATTTAGTTTTTCAATGCAACCACGGGTAACTCCAACAACGGCATCATCACTTGTCCAACCAGCAGCAAAAGCGTTTATTTCATCATCCTCAATTACATATACAGAAGGAACAGGCATCCCACTTGCAATTGCCATTTCTTCAACAATATTTTGTACTTTACGTTCTGATCCGCTTAGACCATCTCGGTGTAATACCGTTCCACCAAGCATCTCTGCAACAGACTCTCCTCCACCACGGAGTTGAGAAAGTTTCACTAGAGTGGCAATTCCAACAATAAGTAAACAAAAAACTGCAGATGCCCCAACAGCCTCGGGGCTCCACTGGGTTGCAATTCCAACAGGAATGCCAATTATTGCAATTATGCAAAGAACAGCAAGTATGAACAAAAACACAATAATTTTTGTTCTTCGATGTGCACGATCTTGGTGTTCATAAAAGTTCATTGAGCGAACAAAACAAAAATGTTAAAAATTAACTTTGGGTGCATCCCGGGCAACCTCATCGTCAAGTTCCCAACTTTGAGCAAACTTGAAACCAAACAAACCAGCAACAATGTTTGAGGGGAACATTTCACGTTTATTGTTGTAACCCATAACAGCATCGTTATATGCTTGCCTAGAAAATGCAACCTTGTTTTCCGTGCTTGTTAACTCCTCTTGCACCTGCATCATGTTTTCATTTGCTTTAAGGTCTGGATATGCCTCCATAACGACCATAAGTTTCCCCAAAGCTCCAGTGAGTGCGCCATCTGCTCCGGCGATATCACTTATGGCACCAGCTGAAGTTGGGTTTTTTGAAGCCGCAGAAGCCGCAGAAACTGCTTGGTTTCTTGCATTAATTACCGCTTCAAGCGTTTCACTTTCATGTTTCATGTACCCCTTTGCTGTTTCAACAAGGTTCGGAATCAGGTCATAGCGGCGCTTTAGTTGCACATCAATTTGGGCATAAGCGTTCTTAACCCTGTTTCTTAGACCCACAAGCCCGTTAAAAATCCCAATCACAAAAATGGCAACAACAAGCACAAACCCAACAAGAACAACAATCACGGTTCCACCAAAAGATAGCATTGTGTATTTCATAAAGAAACTCCTTTTAAGCAATATACCATCGATACACTATAAGAACTGATGTATAAAAAAATAATCCAACACTATCCATGTAGCAGGCGAGAGTTTATTGTCGCATCTGGATTGTTTGTTGCGGGTGGTTTGGTTTCCTGTCGTAGCGAAGAAATAGAGCGTCCAAAGACTCGAGTTTTTACAGAACCAATACACATTCGTGTCCGAATCGGAAAAAACCTTCAAAGGGTGACTATTGGTGACAACATATTCACACACACATCTGTTGGGAATACGCCCAAAACAATTGAATTAAAACCCAACACAAAAATTACAATTGCAGAGAAAACCAAAACAATATCGGGAACAATCGTGTTACACCCAAAAGAAAATGTGGTCGACACTTTTGATGTTGTTGCACATATTCCAATCGAAAAATATCTGCCAGGAGTTATTGCTGGAGAATTATTCGCTCACTGGCATCCAGCAACGTTTTCTGCGCAAGCGGTCGCAGCGAGGAGCTATGCAGCGAGCAGCCATCTTGATCGTCAGGGAAAATCACACTACGACCTAACTGATGGTCCCTCATCACAAATGTTTTTAGGGGAAGTTGCGCTTGAGGTTGCGCACCGCGCCGTAGAAGAAACCAAGGGAGTTGTGCTTCACTACAACAACAACATAATCCCCGCCTACTACAGTTCGTGTTGTGGTGGCCTAGCTGCGAACGCAACAGACGCAATAAGTTTGTCGGAACAACACAAAATACCACCACTTCAGGGACACTCTGGCGAAGATCTATGCACATCGTTGGATATTCATAAATGGAAAGCAAACCGTTCTGCAAGACTTTTGAGAAAAAGATTGAACGCATGTGCAAAACCAATGAATATTCCAACACTTGCTGACATTCGAACGATTCGTTCAATAGAGTCAGTTGAGAAGAATCAACACGGTCGCCCAACCCAACTGGTTATTCGCGGTCGAAGAAACGAAACACATGAGGTTCGTGCTCGAGACTTTGTTCGAGCAGCGAATGCCACAATTCCATCATTGCCAAAAACAAAGGGGAGGGTGTGGTCATCATTTCTTAATGGCGAAAAAAACGGTTCGAATCTATCGATAACAGGTTTTGGTATGGGGCACGGTGTGGGGTTGTGTCAATATGGTGCCCAAGAACTTGCTGGACGCGGTGAAACTTGGGAAGACATACTCTCTTGGTACTACCCAAAGGCCACCCTTCTGGCTCAGAGCCAACTTGGCTCTGAGCCAAGTTGGCTCTGAGCCAGAAAAAGCGGCGACTCCGATAGGAAGTCGCCGCCAGTGCTAAACGCCTTGCAACACGCAAGGGTATCTATGTTTTAATCTGAATCAAGAAGTGCGTAGGGTCCATCAGCCTCATCCACACCTTTCTCAACCGTTTGAACAAATGGATTTTCAAACAACCGGTCCGAAGTATCAAACCTTGCACGAGTTTCATAATCAGATCCAGCACCCGTATCAGTTAGAGCCAAAATAGTGCTTTCTTGTACAGTTCGTATTTCTGCGAGTTGTGAACGAACCTGATCAAGGTTTCCCGCGTTTCCAAAGCGGTCAAAACCAGAAAGTGTTTCTTGCTGTTGTTCAACCATGGCAATGATATGGTCGTTTCGTTCTATTGCATCAATTTCACGATCAAGTTGCCAAAGCTGAGCCCTATATGTTTCGTGTTCATGTTCAATATTCTCAAGCACATCCTTAAGCCGGACGCGCTGCTCGTGTAGCAACTCCATTTGTCGACGATTGGAAGCTATACGATCCTCATAATTTGCACGAACAGTTCGTATTCTTCTTCCTTCAGTGTATGCAGATTCAAGATCATACCGAACACCCTCAAACCTGATCGACGGTGTGCCACTTGAAGACGAAACAGCTTCAGCATCTTCAACAAGTGTTCGCAACACATCCAAATCTACAGTTGTGAGTTCAACAACACGAACAGCAATGTTTTCATCTCGCTTAAATTGTTCCAACTGTTGTTCAAGTCGAGCAATTTCTCCACGCACCTCCGCAATACGTGATGGGTATTGTTTTGCAAGATCATCAAGTTGTCTTCGAAGAGCAACTGGATCATCAACCAAACCCTCTACAACAGTGTTTGCTTCTTGGCGAAGTTGATCAATACAAGCCATGACTCGCTGTGGTCCAACCAAAATAGTTATACCCCCAATTACAAGTCCCCCAATAATTCCCCAACGAACAATAAATCGTGATGTGGCGCCCATGGCAACCTCCTTTTATTATGCTTTTGCACAGAAACGCTCTGTTGCTCTTGGTTCTTAGGAAACTAATCAACTATATTTCAGGAAAACATAATCGATTGGGTAAAATCCACAAATGACTTTTCCCAATAAGGAAATGTGCCAATGAACGCCCTCACAACATCGTTTGTGCATCGTCTTCGTGAACGCGACGAAGAGGCATGGTTTGAATTGTGGCAAGATTTTGGACCAGCCATTCGTTTTCAACTTCAAAAATGGGGTCGTGGTCGAGTGGGTTTTGAAACCATACAAGACCTAACCCAAGAAACACTAGCAGAACTTTCAAAATGTATAGATCGGTATGACCCAAATCGTGGCGCTCGGTTTAGTACATGGCTTCTCACAATCGCAAAACATATTCTTGGCGATGAAATAGATCGAAGAAACGCTAAAAAACGCGGTAGTGGGGTGAAACCTCTTTCACTCGACGAACGCATTGATTCAAAAAGCGCGGTGCTACAAGTAGATGAAATATTTGAACAACGAATGTTTGGTGCAAAAATTTGCGCCGCAATCCGAAGAACTGAATCAGAAGTCGATTTTCTTCATTTCCAGGTCTGGCGCATGCGGGTGCTAGACAATAAGGTTGGAAAGGAAATTTCGGCACAACTAGGAATTAGTGAACCAACAGTGAGTAGACATGTGTCAAAGATAAGAGAGTGTTTAAGACAAAACATCATGAAAGTCGTTATGCAATATAGTTTTACTCCAGAAGAAGAAGGAGAAATATCTTCGGGTGGAATAAGTGGAAACGACCTAGAATTTGATACTGCTGTGAGCGAGTTGTATCACACGCACCAACTGTTTCTTGAACAAGAAAGTGGAAGATTGTAGAAATGTGGTCGACTCTCTTCGCATGTTTTGGAACAGTTGTTGCCCTTGTTGGAGCAATACTGTTAGTTGTTTATGTTGTGATTCCAGTTATTGGCCATGTATTTTTGTTTTTTGGGCGATTAGTTCGGTTTGTTTTTCAAGAACTTCGTGATCTTATTTTGATACCAATCGCGCTGTTTGTTGGAATAATAAAGTTGCTCCGAGCAACCTTGTGTGTGGTACTTGCGCGGTGGGATCTGGTTCACACAGAAATGAAATCCTCAAAGCGACGGTTTTCTGAAGCGTACAAAAGAATTATTGCCGTGTTTATAGATAACCCACTTGGTGTAATTGGAATTAAAACCGAAACACCCGCGTTTGTGCAAGAACTCAACTTAAAACCAACAAATTCACCACCAAACATGTTTAGCGGATATTCAATTGTTGGAACACTACCAACAGGTGGAAGTGGCGCTAGGCTCTACGTTGCCAACTCTTCAAAAGACTCAACAAAGGTTGTAATAAAAAACTTTGATGTTTCAGCGGGTTCTCAACTCCCGCAAATAGTCAGAGAATCTCGCGCAATGGAATCTGCTAAGAAACTTGGGCTCGTTCTAGAACACCACCTAGACAATGAGCGATTTTGGTATGCGATGCCGTACCACTCCGGCGACCATCTAGGAGTAGTGACAAATAAACTCCATGGAAAATCAGAAAAACTATCTGAAACTCAACTTCAAACTGTATTGTTGTATCAACACACACTGCTCCAAACACTTCAAGAATACCACAACTCAGGTCTTTGGCATAAAGATGTAAAACCAGACAACATAATAATTCACGATGGTTGTGCACACCTTGTTGATTTGGGTTTGGTAACACCGCTTGCCTCTGCAATGACACTTACTACGCATGGCACCGAGTATTTTCGAGACCCAGAACTTGTTAGACAAGCAATGCGTGGCGTTAAGGTTCACCAAGTAGATGGATCGAAGTTTGATGTATTTGGGGCTGGTGCGGTTTTATACTTTATGCTTGAAAATACATTTCCAGCACACGGTGGTCTTAGCGACTTTAGTAAGGAGAGCCCAGAAAGTCTTCGATGGGTCGTGCGCCGAGCAATGGCAGATTACGACAAGCGATACACATCTATTGAGGAGATGTTAAAAGATATAGAGAAGATTCTCAGTGCCAATAACATTTATAGTGTTCGACCCGCAGACCTTCCATCCATGGGAGGTAATGCACCAAAAGAGTTTGCACGGAAATTACCAGCAAGAACAACCCCATCGACTGGTGGTGGACCATTTAAACCACAAAAATACAGAACAAAACCATTTGGGCTTGTTGTTTTGTTGGTATTGGTGGCGGTTGGCGCAGCAGTGTTAATGAACAACAACAACCCAGATATAGAAACTATCCCAAGTGAGGTGGAAATACAAACTCCTTCTGGAACGATATTAGTTGTAAATGAACTTTCTACATCACACAACACCCTGTTAAGAAAAGGGGCTTCAAACAAGATAGCCGAACTAGGTGTTTCTGGTTGGGAGTTGGCTCTTGATCCAGAAAAAGAAGCACGGGTTCGTACTTGGCTACCATCAGATCCATCGGTGACACCGATTCAACAAAGCAAGTTTGATAACGAAAACATTTCTGGCATACTTCTTATCCAAGAAGGCAAAGAAACAAAACCTTTGATTTATTTTGTTGATCAACATGGTGCAGTTGTGCTCCCGTAAAATGGGGTAATGGACACCCAAACAATCTTGTTGATTGCAATAGCGGTGTTGTTTATGGCAACACTCTACTCAACAGTGGGACATGGTGGTGGATCAGGATATTTGGCGGTTCTTGCAATTGCAGCTGTTGCTCCCGAACAAATGCGTCCAACGGCGCTTTTGTTGAATATCGTTGTTGCGTCTATTGCAACATGGAAGTTTGGTTTAACAGGAACGTTTCACAAAAACCTGTTCGTCCCACTTGTCTGCGCGAGTATCCCAGCAGCGTTTATTGGTGGATACATTGAAATCCCAAACCAAGTGTATAAACCAATAGTAGGGGTCGTGTTGTTGTATGCAGCAATACGGCTATTTGTTCCAATTAAGGGTTTGAAACATACAAAAAAACCAGTACTCACCATTGTTTTGATAGCAGGGATACTAATTGGATTATTTAGTGGAATAATTGGTGTGGGTGGGGGGATATTTTTAAGCCCATTACTGCTTTTAATTGGCTGGACAACTCCAAAAGAGACTGCCGCAATTAGTGCACCATTTATATTGGTAAACTCGGTTTCTGGTTTAGGTGGTATAGCGGTTGAGAACAATGGACTGCCTGTAGACATCACATTTGTGGCACCACTTGCAGTATCCGTGGTTGTTGGTGGGTTTATCGGTGCTTCGTTTGGAAGTAAGAAACTTGGTCATCAAGGCCTTCGAACCCTACTCGGCGTAGTTTTGTTGATAGCCGCAACGAAAATGTTTTTAACGATGAATAGTTCGCAAACCCAACAATCCCTCGATGATATAAAATCTACACATGAATAAAAAATCAGCCATTCTTCGTGAAGCAATGAATCAAGACGTGGTTATGTGTCCAGGTGCATGGAACGGTTTGGTTGGCTCTGCTATTGCTCGGGCTGGATTTTTATCGTGTTATATCAGCGGTGGAGCAACTGCGAATGCTTCTGGTTACCCTGATGTCGGACTCATTTCGCTGACTGAAATGTGCCGCACAATTCACGAGGTTTCAGACGCAAGCAATCTGCCAGTGGTGGTTGATGCCGATACTGGTTATGGTGAAATAGAGTCGGTTGCCAGAACAATCGTTGAATATGAACGAAACGGTGCTGCCGCGATGCACATAGAAGACCAAGAGTTTCCAAAACGGTGCGGGCACCTCGACGGAAAATCCATTGTTTCAAAATCCGAGATGTGTCAAAAAATAAAAGCGGCCTCAGAAAACAAACTAAATCCCAACTTTATTCTTATTGCTAGAACAGATTCTCGTTGTATTGATGGTATCGGTTCTGCAATTGATCGTGGACTTGCTTATCGTGAAGCTGGAGCAGACATGATTTTTCCTGAGGGGTTACGAAACCAAAAAGAATTCAAACAGTTTGCAAAAGAGTGCCCTGGCCTATTGCTCGCCAACATGACAGAGTTTGGAAAAACGCCACACCTTTCAGCAGAACAGTTTGGCGATATTGGATACAACTTAGTAATTTATCCAGTGACTTTCCAGCGAGTAGCCATGGGTGCGATTACCAGATGTCTCAATCAGCTCCACAAAGAGGGTTCAGCAGAGGGTTTTGAAAACCAGATGCAAACACGACAAGATTTATATGATTTACTTGGGTATGTTCCAGGCGAAGCATGGTCGTTTAACAACAAGTAAACAAAAAAGATGCGAACAATCAGAGGGCCAAGATTCTGATAGAATAGGGGGTTCAACAAATGTCAACTTGTACAATGTAATCATGGAAAGAAATCATGGCACAAACCGAAGAAAAAACAAAAAAACAAACAGATAGCAGGGGATTGGCGGGTCAGGTTATAGGTGAAACATCCGTTTGTGCTGTGAACCAGACACAACTTATGTATCGAGGTTATGAAATTGCTGATCTTGCTGCTCACGCAACATTCGAAGAGGTTGCACACCTTCTTTTGATTGGACACAAACCAACGCCAGAAGAACTAGCTTCGTTTAAATCGGAATTGAGTTCTATGCGAGATATTCCAGAGAGTGTGAAGGATGTGATTATTCAGATAGCAAACGATTCCCCTGAGACACACCCAATGGGTGTTCTTAGAACCGCGGTTTCGCTCCTTTCACACCTTTGTCCCGTTTGCGAAGATAACAGTGCAGATGCAGACCTAAAAAAATCGATGCACTTACTTGCAAAAATTCCCACGTGTATCGGTGTACACCAAATGGCACTTGACGGAAAAACACCCGTTGATCCTGATCCAAACCTTGATCACGCAGCAAACCTTTTGTGGTGTATGAGTGGAACGGTTCCACATGAATCAGAATCAAAAGTTATGGATGTATCACTTATTCTTTATGCAGAACACGACTTTAACGCATCAACCTTTACAAGCCGCGTAATCGCCTCAACAAACAGTGACCTGCACTCTTGTGTCTGTGGTGGAATTGGCGCACTCAAGGGCAACCTTCATGGCGGCGCAAATGAAGCGGCAATGGAAATGTTACAAGAAATTATGGATGCTGTTGATGGTGGCTCTACCGCAGAAGAGTTTATGCAAAACGCTTTTGAAACCAAAAAGAAACTCATGGGATTTGGGCACCGTGTATATAAAAACGGAGACCACCGCGCGGGAATCCTTCGTGGCTGGGGTCTTAAATATGCTGAAGAAGCGAACCCAGAGGCAAAAAAATGGTTTGACCTTGGTGATGAGGTTCAAGCAATCATGCTTCGAGATAAAAACATTCATCCAAACGTTGATTTCCCTTGCGGAATGACTTACTTTGCATTGGGTATTCCAGTTCCTCAATACACGCCAATCTTTGTTGCCTCAAGAATAACCGGTTGGTGTGCACACATTATGGAACAACACCAAAACAACAGAATTATTCGACCACTAGCACATTATGCAGGTGAAGAACTAAGAAACTGGAACGATTAAATGTCTGTAAACAAAATCGCCGTTATCGGTGGGGGAACAATGGGAAGTGGTATCGCTCTAACAGCAGCAACGAGCGGTCTTCAAGCTGTAATTATTGATATTAGTGAAGACCAACTCGCAAGAGCAAAAACATATCACGAAAAACAACTTGCTAGAGCTGTCTCAAAAGAGCGCATGACTCAAGAGGATGCAGATTCTTCAATTCAAAGGATGTCATATGTAACATTAATGGACGAGGCATCTGATTCCGACTGGGTAGTAGAAGCCGCAACCGAAAACATTGAGATTAAGAAAACAATTTTCCAACAAATGTTCGAAACATTTGGAAACGAAGTTGTTCTTGCAACGAACACATCGTCAATCTCGATTTCTGATTTGGCCTCATCAATTCCCGAAGCAGCAAACAGAGTAATTGGGATGCACTTCTTTAACCCTGTTCCCGTCATGAAGTTGGTAGAGGTTATCAAGGGTAAACAAACTAGCGAAGAGACAACCGCAGCAACAATTACTCTTTCTGAAAGAATGGGAAAAATCCCAGTTCCCGCCAACGATTTTGCTGGATTTGTTTCTAACCGCGTTCTCATGCCAATGATAAACGAGGCATTCCACGCGTGGACAGACGGAGTAGCAGATCCAGAAGCAATTGATTCAATTATGAAACTCGGGTGCGCATTCCCAATGGGTCCACTTCGACTCGCCGACTACATTGGGCTTGATGTATGCCGAGATATCATGATGGTTATGTATAACGGTCTTGATGAAAACCCAAAATACTTACCAAACAAAAAACTTGTTGAACTGGTCGAGGCGGGGCACCTTGGCGACAAGTCTGGTCAGGGCGTGTATGAGTATGGCAAGAACAACTAAACCAATTTTTGCTATTCGATAACAGTTCTACGGTTACCATATATTTATGAAGCCGATTGTTATTCAAACGGAAAACCTTCCTCAAGAATGTAGCGACTGGCTATCTAGCCGGTACGACTTACATATTTGCCCAGCGGGTTCAATTCGGTTTAAAGAACTTTTGCCCGATGCTCTTGGGCTGGTGATACGAACATACACAACAGTTGACCAACAAATGATAAAAGCCGCCACCTCCCTCAAAGTGGTTGGTCGAGCGGGAACAGGTGTTGATAATATTGACTTAAAAGCTTGCAGAGAAAAAAACATTACAGTGGTTCACACCCCAGAAGCTAATAGCGAATCAGTAGTTGAGTTTGTGGTTACAACCATGCTCTCGCATCTACGGAACCTTCAACAGGTACACACCGACTTAAAACAACAGGAGTGGAACACTCTTCGTGATGCTTCTATGACCCAAAAAGAGTTTTCAGAGTTAACACTTGGAATAATCGGGTTTGGGCGAATTGGTAGCCGTCTTGGAAGAATGGCAAAAAGCATGGGATTTAATGTGGTTTTTACAGATTTGCAGCAAATCCCAGAGACGCACGGTTGTAGACAAGTAAACCAGAAACAACTTTTAGAAGAAAGCGACATAGTTTCAGTTCATGTTGATGGTCGAGACAGCAACAAACACCTGTGTGACACGAGGATGTTTGTTGAAATGAAACCAGAGGTGCTGTTCATTAATTCTTCTAGAGGAGTGGTTGTGGACGCATATGCCCTTACAAACTTTTTGCACCACAACCAAAAAGCACACGCTATTTTAGATGTGCACGATCCAGAGCCAATTACCTCAGAGTACCCACTACTTCACACACAAAACGCAACCTTGTTCCCACACATTGCTTGCAAAACTAAAACAGCAACAACCAACATGGGCTGGGTTGTAAAAGATGTTGACGCGGTAATTCGTGGTGAAACCCCAAGGTTTATAGCCCCCCTTGAAACAACATCATGATTAAATAGTATTGAACCACCGCGGTCATGATTGGTATTAATATGGAAAACGCATACCACACACAACTTTTTGGCTTTGACATTCTTTCTAGTTGTGTTTTATATTTCCACACAACAAATCCCACGACACACAACACAAGGATTAAGAAAGTGGAAACTCCCACAAAACCCCAAGGTAGATTTTGGGCGTTGCTCCCCAAGTAACCATGAATTATTAACAAGAGACGATCAAAACACACACCAAACGAAACCCCAATTCCAATTAACAATGCATGCCATGGGTAAAAGTGAAAAGGGGCAAGAAGCTGAACACTTAGCCGCGAACCACATTCAGGACAACGAGAACTTGTTGGCTCATTCAGGTGGTAGTCACAGACTGGGCAGGGACCCTTAAAACCCTTTAGAAACGTCTCGCTTCGATTGTTATCACTTTCAACCATAGACATAGTATGATTCCGTTTTACGAAAGATGTCCACATGACAACAACAATTTCAAAAATACACGCACGGCAAATTCTTGATTCAAGAGGAAATCCAACCCTAGAGTGTGATGTGCACCTAAATGGTGGTCAGATGGGCAGAGCAGCGGTTCCCAGCGGTGCTAGTACCGGTGAAAACGAGGCCGTTGAGTTGCGTGATGGTGGGAATATATGGTGTGGAAAAGGCGTAAGCACAGCAGTTCACAATATAAATGGCGAAATAGCTGCAGCAGTCGTGGGAATGGACGCAACAGATCAAGAGGGAATTGATGCAACGATGATTGCCCTTGATGGCACACCAAACAAAGGCAATCTTGGAGCCAACGCATTGCTCGGGGTTTCTATGGCTGCAGCACATGCCGCAGCAGCAAACGCGGGTCTTCCACTTTATAAATATTTCAACCCAGACTCAAACGTTCTTCCAGTCCCCATGTTTAACATTCTCAATGGGGGAAAACATGCTGATAACACGGTTGATTTTCAAGAGTTCATGATTCAACCACTCGGGTTCGATACATTTAACGATGGACTGAGGGCGGCAGTTGAAATATATCACACCCTTAAAGGGGTGTTGCATGACAGAAACATGTCAACAGCAGTTGGTGACGAGGGTGGCTTTGCACCAAACCTTTCTGATAACGAAGATGCTCTTCGTGTGATTGAAGAAGCAGTAGGTCGTGCAGGATATTCTTGGGGTGAACAAATATTTGTTGCCCTTGATCCGGCTACAAGTGAACTTGTTACAGAAGCAAGAAAATTAGGTAAGGAAGGATATTGTTTTTTTAGTAGTGCTCCTGAAAAAGTGGTTTCTTCTGAAGAAATGATTGATTTGTGGGCAGAATGGTGTTCAAAATATCCCATTTGTTCCATTGAAGATGGTCTTGGAGAAGACGATTGGAGTGGATGGAAGAAATTAACAGACCGGCTTGGCGACAAGTTACAACTTGTCGGTGATGATTTATTTGTGACAAACCCAAAGTTTCTTGACAAAGGAATTCAAGAAGGTTGTGCAAACTCTATTTTGATAAAAGTAAACCAAATTGGAACCCTTACAGAAACATTTGCGGCGGTTAATCTGGCACAAGAAAACAACTACTCCGTTGTATTGAGCCACAGAAGTGGTGAAACAGAAGACACAACAATAGCGGACATTTCAGTCGCAACAAATTGTGGGCAGATAAAAACAGGTGCCCCGTGTCGAAGTGACCGAACAGCAAAATACAACCAACTCATTCGCATTGCAGAACAACTTGGTGACAATGCAAAATATGGTCGGTAAATGAATCAATTTAGCACCACAAAAATGGTTGCGTGGCGGCTGGCTCAACTTCCACTAATTCTATTTGCTGTGTATACGATTACATTTTTACTTGCGTGGCAAATTCCAGGAAATCCGCTTGAAAAAGAGGGCCGACGACCACCACAAGAAATCATGGAAGCAATGGAAGCACAATACAACATTAATGATCCCATAGTGTTTTACACAGACTATGTGTGGAAGGCGTCTGGATTATCGTGGGTGTTTGGAAACAAGGATGGACCAGTTTTCAACCTTGGTCCAAGTTTACGTCACGAAAACTGGACAGTAAATGATATTTTGATTTCACAACTTCCTGTATCAATGACAATTGGAGCGTGCGCAATTTTGCTCGCGCTATGCATTGGATTAACAGCAGGCGTTTGTAGTGCTGTTCGACCAGGCAGTTTGGTTGACGCGGTTTCTCTTGGTATAGCTGTTGTTGGAATTAGCCTTCCCTCGTTTGTTATTGGAGTAGTTTTACTGGTTGTGTTTGCGGTTTGGCTACAGTGGTTCCCCATTAGCGGATGGGGAACTTGGCGGCACCTAGTATTACCATCAGTAGCATTAAGCTTACCCTTCGCAGCGTATGTCGCCCAACTGACTCGCGCAGGAATGATTACACAGATGCGAAGTGACCATATCCGAACAGCAAGGGCAAAAGGATTACCAGAAAGGGTAGTTGTATTTAAGCACGCATTAAAAAACGCCTTTTTGCCAGTATTAAGTTATCTAGGACCCGCAACAGCAGCGGCAATGACTGGGTCATTTGTTGTTGAAAAAGTGTTTGCAATTCCAGGTATTGGTACACATTTTGTAGACGCCGTTTTGGGAAAGGATATCACGGTGTTAATGGGAATAGTGTTGGTGTATTCAACACTTCTTGTTCTCTTCAACCTTTTTGTTGATGTTTTGTATCGCTTTTTTGACCCCCGACCAGCATAACTCTTACTCCCACCCAAAAAAACAAAACAATCAATCAGTAACAGTAACACGCCACAAATGTTGTACAAGTCTAGGGTGCGAAGTAAGTCCGTGTACTTTTTCGGGGTCGTACATATAGAGTTGTAACAACTGGCAAACCACAAGCATGGGCACCTCTTCTGTAAACAATCTCTCTTCAATATCACGCAGCATGGCAAGTCGTTTCTTTTGATCCAACTCCTTGGCAGCCAAGTCTAAAGCTGCATCAATTTCTGGGTTTGAATAACCACGATCATTATTACCGTTTTCAGTTTTGAAAACATCAAGAAATGTAGTAGGGTCTCCATAATCACCATACCACCGTCCTCGGGCAACCATGAAATTCCCAGAATGTAAATCAGCACTAAAAAACTTGTTGTCTGTTCCACGCAATTCAACAGATACTCCTAAATGTTTTTTCCACTGATCACGAAGTTCAAGCGAAATCCACTTATATCTTGGAGTGTTTGTGGTGTACAACAAATCGATTGTAGGAAACGGGTTGCCGTGAACATCCTCCACCATTCCGTCGCCGTCACGATCTTCCCAACCAGCAGATGCCAACTCCTTCTTTGCCATTGTTAAGTCAAACCCCAACCCCTGTACACCACCATACCCAACAATTGAGTTGGGCGGCACAATGCTTGTTACAACTGGTTCATGTAAGCGCGTTGCAAACTCAACAATAGATTCCCTGTTTGTGGCATACACAAAAGCCCTTCTAACAGATGAACTATTGAACGGATTTATGTCACCATTATTTAGTTTTGGTCTGCAATTAAAAGAGAAAAAATCCGTACCAAATGTCGGGAATGCGTGAATATTTGTGCGATCACCATTCTCTTTTTGCTTCAATATGTCGGGCTGGTAATCCACATTAACGCTGCTGAGCCAATCTAACGCCCCACTTTCAAATGTAAGAACCGCTGTGTTTGGGTCAGCGATTGTAATAGCGTGGATAGAATCAAGCGTTGTAAGTTCGGGTGAATGAAAATAAGGGTTTCGCACAAACCTCATGTCACGCTTATATCTCCAAAGCTCAAGCATAAATGGGCCATTACAGACGAGCGATTCGGGACGTGCCCAAAAATACTGTTGCAAAATCCTTCCGCTCTTGCTGTCAACACTCACCCACTCTCTTGAAGACATAGGTGGGGGGTCTATGGTGTGCCACCCATGGGTCAAAGCAAGATCGTGTTGTTCTCCGCCAGCAACCCAGCCCTCAACCGCCGGTTTGTAGACGGGGCTACACACAGCGAGCGCAAGTTGATCCAAAAAATAGGGAACAGGGTGCTCAAGTTCGACCGTGAACGTGTGTTCATCAACAATATTAATTTCAACCATCTCCTCAAATGCTTGCTCTATTTCTTCAATTGAAACAACCTGTTTATCTAATAATTGTTTCGTTCTCCAATCCCAAAAATCTCGAGCTCCCTTAATAACAAAAAAGAAACTGGAGTAATCAGATGAGGTGTCTGGAGTCAGAAGTCGCATCCATGAATATCGAAAATCATATGCGGTGACCCTTGCTCCGTTACTCCACCTTGCATCTTTATTAAGGTGGAACTTATACACAAGCCCATCATCAGAAACAGCAAACGATTCTGCGGCAGCCGGTTCAATAGAAAAATCAACAGTGTTCCAACGTACCACACCTTCAAACAAACAATACGCCGCCTGCATATCAGTCAGCCAACTCATTCGTTGGGGATCAAGCGTAAAAACATCCCCTCGATTTACAAACACAAAATCTGCCCGGGGTTGGTTTTTGTTAAACCCGAAAACACAGACTACAATTGCAACCAATATAGCAACAGGTGCAAATAGTCTGAACATTACAACTTACTTACTTTTTTCCCAAGTTTCAACAACCTCAAGAATTTTTGAACCCTGTTTATCATTCCAAAACTCAAGAAGGTCAACGTTTTCTCTAGATTCCGTGTCTCTTGAAATTAACTCGCCAGCAGATTGCACAGCGTTTCCATATGCAACAAACATCGCTTCGTCATTTTCTCCAAAATTTAGAGACACCGCAGATGTAATAAACCGTGTTAGAGGTTCTCGAATAGTATTAAGCACATCTGATTTAATGTTGTTATCAACACTTGGTTCAATAAGTTGCAACATAAGTGATGGCAATATAAATGGCAACGCTTGTGCTCGGCTGTCAATGTCGCCAGTGCTGTCTATAGAGTTCAACAAGTCTACAAGCGCTTTTGTTTGCAACTCAAACGACAGTTTTTCAATTTGATTTCTTTTGCTTCTGTCTAAACGTGGTATTGATTGCAATGACGCCAAAGAATCAAACTGTCTCGTTAAGACAAACCACTCGGGCTCCTTCTTAGTGAAATTTGAAACGAGTTTTGCATATCCAGTAATCCTTTTAATAGGCAACTCGCCAGTTGAAAAAGATGTGCCAAGACCAACTGATGCCCAAAGGCGAAGTGCGGGACGGTTTTCGGTTGCTGTGTCTGCGTGGTTTAACAATATTTGGCATCCTTCTTCGGTTCCTAGCAACGAAAGTATTTGAAGTGCATTGACTGCAGACATTTCATTTGTGTTACTTTTTTTCAAAAGCGGCTCTAGACCCTGCCTTAGATATTTTCCATACAGAGATCGACCAACCGAAGAGATGCGAACACTTGGACGAAATGGGCTAGCAAGTTTTTTGTTTGCTTCTTTTAAAGCGTTACTATCAACAGTGAGCAACTCGCCAGCCCAGCCCAAGGCATAATCGCAAATTTTTCTCTCGCCCTCGGCATCGATTTTGTTTTTATCAACAATTTTAGAAATGCTCCTTATTTGAGCAAATCCGCTACTGCAAAGAGATAGAGCGAGAGTGAGAGTTAGTAAGAAAAATCGTGTGTTGAGCATAAAAAAACCTCGTAGAATGTATAGTCTTACAAAATTACCAACCTTATGCAAGGGTGTCAACGCCCAATTGGCAGACTACCGAACAACCACTTCTAAAAGAACCCAAAACCCTGCTACAGTGCCCCTAAAGAACATCTTGCCAATCATGCCAAATAACATCTTTATAACATTTTTTGCCACACTTTTGGGTTTCGGTTCAATAGCCACACCACAAACAGTAGTTACCGATTCCCAAAGCCAAACACCATCGTCAATGCTTGCAGAAGAGTTCACACGAGTTGCACGCATGGCAACCACCTCAAAGCCCTTAACAACTAATTCAATTGAGACAGCATTGATTCTCGCCACAGAAGCAACCCTACTCTCCCCAAATGACCAATCTGCCTGGCGAGTGTTACACGAAGTCGCACAAATGGCGGACAAGCCATCGGTGTTGGTCCACGCAATTAAAAACCTGTTGCGAGTTGTACCAACCCAACCAACAATCCAACTGGCCCGTTTGCGTGATGTTATTTCATCGTCTCAAACAGTCGACCAACGCATGTCCATTTACGAGCAATTACTTGCTGATAATCGGCGTAATCAACTCGATTCAGGAGTTGCTGCAAGGTTGGCGCTTGATGCCGCTCACCTGCAACGACAAGTTGGTGATATAAACCAGTTTGCAAGATGGCTTGCAGAGGCGGTTGCGCTTGACCCCGCGTATCCTGATGCCATCAATCTAGCAACTGGTTTTTTTGGAGATGAGACTGCAGACGTCTATCGGCGAGCCGAGTTACTGGCTTCTTCGCTTCTTTCCAACATTCGCGATGTGACCATACAAGTGACACTTGCCGAGTTTTTAATGTCTTTTGGAGACTATCAAGACGCTAAAGAACTTTATGAAGACATTTTGGGTGACAACACCTCAAGCCAAAAGGCAATTAACTCCAGTTTGTTAGCAGATATTGTATTAAGCCAATGGGCATCAGGAGACCATGAATCTGCGATAAAAACATTACTGAACAGGCAAAATGTAATTGATAAAACATTTCAAAATCAAACACAGGCTCAACAACCCAGATTAAACCCGCTTGAACTCGCCAGAATTCACGCTCCATTATCGCCAAAGTTAGCTGTGGTTGCTGCTGCCATATATGCTGATCAGGAAGATAAACATCAAGCTGAACTGGCTCTTGGTGCGGCTGTTAATTCGCTACTTTCCCTTTCTAAAATGTATACAAACCAGGGTAGTGAGGGGTTGAGACTCACAATTGAAATGTATATTCAAGCAGCCTGGATTTTGTTATGGCTTGGAGAGGATGTTGATGCTGCAACAACCATCCTTGAGCAGGTTGAAGAGGGAGCTACTATCAACCCAAACGAAAAACAACGTCTTGATGGGTGGGTTGCACTTCGAAAAGGAGACATTGAAACAGCTAAGTTAAAACTGTCACCACTCAAAGACGATCCAGCAGCAAAGATAGGGGTGGCCCTGATACACCTTGAGGAGGGAAACAAGCGAGATGCTGCACTGCAGCTCCTTTCAGTTGCAAAAAACAACGGCGGAACACTGATTGGAGTGTGGGCAAGAAACAAACTTCAAGAAATTGTTGGGGCAAAATTTAACATTCGACCAGAAGTAGAACAGTTACAAGAACTCATGCACGGTGTTTTACAAACCCTTCATGCAATTCGAAATGACCCAAGACCACCCGTAAGTATTCGAATTAAACCCGAATCAAAGGTGTACACACCATATCAACCCATTTCAATTCTTGTTCAAATTACAAACAACACAACAATCCCACTAACCATCTCGAGCAATGGACCAATTCAACCTCTAATACTGCTTGAATCCAACATAGATGTGCCAGGTATTCCAAAACAACCAACACTTCCAGTGGTTGTTTCAATAGAGAGAGGGTTTTCAATTAAACCAAGAGGCACGCTGACGGTGCGGGTTAATTTAAGGAACTATTGGATTGGTGGTTTGTTGAACAACCACCCACTTCGTGGAGCTGCGGTTTCAGTAACAGGTGTAGTAAACTTTATGGCAAGGGAAGCGATTACAAGAGAAGGTAACAAGATTCTAGTTTATGAGGCGGGTCATCTTGGCGATAGAAAAGTTGCCGAAACACTAAGAGTTGATGGTGTTAGGTTAAGTGATACTTGGTTAAAAAAAGCCGTTGAGGATGCAAAAGATGTTACCGATGTCAACAAACTTGTTTCGTATGTTCTTTTGACTTGGGTTGTTGGAGACAGTGTTTCGATAACCGTAGAAGAACCACTTATTACTCCACCACCAGGAGAAGAAGTAGTACCCCTTGAAAGTGGCGAACGACACCCACTTCAAGATGAAGCAATCACAACAATTCTCTCAAACTTTCCAAAACTCGACTCAACATCACAATCCTGGGTGTTGACAACAATGTCGTTTGACCCAACGCTTGAAGCGGTGTTTGGAATGTTAAAAGAGCCAGATAACACCCGCACCCAACTCGCGAATCTTGTTCGCTTCACCTCATCAAACATTCCAGACGAAGCTCTTGACGACCCCCGACTGTTGGCAGCGTTACAATCAGAAAACAACAGTGTGTACACCGTCGCTACTTGGGTGTATGCACAAGCACAAAAAACAGTGGCTAAACGAACAGAAGCACTTATGGGAGTGAGATAAGAAATTTCCCAGTGCCCACAACTATCAGAAGCGATAACATAGGCGTATGAATAGAGAATTATTGGCAAAACGGATAGGCGAAACCGCAATTTTGCACGGAGAGTTTACTCTTCGAAGTGGTCGAACAAGCACGTGGTATATCGACAAGTATTTATTTACAACACAACCAGACATTTTGTCCGCGTTGGGCACATTGTTTGCAGAAAAGATTCCAAACGGAACAACATTGCTTGCGGGCGCTGAACTTGGTGGGATACCACTTGTAACAACGGCGTCAATGGCGAGCGATTTACCGTGTGTTTTTATTCGTAACCAGAAAAAAGAATATGGCACATCGAAACAACTAGAAGGAAAACTAAAACCAACAGATCAAGTTGTAATAGTTGAAGATGTAGCAACAACAGGTGGGCAGGTACTTGAGGCCGCAGAATCAATTCAAGAATTGGGTGCAACCATAAAGTCGATTATTGCCGTGATTGATCGCGGAGAGGGTGCAAAAGAAAACATTGAAGCGTCAGGATTTGTTTTTGAATCACTTTTTACAACAAAAGACCTTGGAATTGAAGAGACAACCGTGTGACTGAAATAACATCAACAAAAGTATTGGTGGGTATGGAAATCCACGTAGAACTAGCAACCGACAGTAAAATGTTTACTTCGGCGCCAAACTGTGTCAAGCCCTCAAGGTATGACGCAAAACCAAACACGCTTGTTGACCCTTTGGTTATGGCTCTTCCAGGGTCGCTTCCAGTTTTAAACAAACGGGCGGTCGCAATGTCGATGCGGGTTGGTTTGGCTATGAACTGCACCATCTCGAACTTCACTAAGTGGGATAGGAAAAATTATTACTACCCAGACCTTCCAAAAGGGTATCAAATTAGTCAATTCGACAAACCTCTTTGTATTGAAGGCGCGATTGAAATTGAAGTTAACGGAATAAAAAAACCGGTCCGAATCACCCGTGCGCATCTGGAAGAAGACACAGGAAAACTTGGTCACGATTTACCGGGCGGGTCTCACTACGATGGTTCGCTTGTAGATTTGAATCGTGCAGGAACACCATTACTAGAAATTGTTTCAGAACCAGACATGTGTAGTGCAGACGAAGCGGTTGCTTATGGAAAAGAGGTTCGTGATATTTGCCGATTCTTGGGCGTAACAGAAGGAGTTATGCAACGAGGGCACATTCGGTTTGAACCAAATATAAATGTAATCATTACAACAGACGACGGCACAGAGCACCCCACCCCAATAGTTGAAGTAAAAAACCTAAATTCGTTTAAAGCGTTGCACTCTGCAATCGAACACGAATCGGTTCGGCAGGTTGAAGCATGGAAAAAAGACGGAAAAGAAATGGGCCCTGGCGCAAAAAGTACGCGTGGGTGGGATGATCAAAAACTTGTTACATTGCTCCAGCGAGAAAAAGAAGATGCTCATGATTACCGATTTTTTCCTGACCCAGACCTTGTCCCACTAACAATTTCCCAACAATGGATTGACGAGGTTAACTCAACTATTCCAGAACTCCCAGCATCTCGCAGGGCAAGGTACAAAAAACAATTTAACATGTCAGAAAAAGACACAACGGCAATTACCTCCGATCCATCTCTATGTTTCTTTTTTGAACAATGTGTCACAGAGTCCGGAAACGGTATCGAAAGTGCGAAGTGGTTATTAAATGCTGGAGCAAAACTCTCAAACGAACGCGGTTGCCCAGTTGATCAACTTGGTATTACACCCGAACAAATCAGCGGAATTATTGCTTTGCGCTCTTCAAAAAGCATTGGCTCATCAGCAGCAAATACACTTTTTGAGTTATTGTGCGATTCCACACAAACACCCGAAGCTGTGGCAGAGGCAGAAGGGTTGTTGCAAGTCACTGATGAAAACTCTTTGGATAAATGGGTTCAAGAGGCAATAGAAGCGCAGCCACAGGCCGCGGAAGATGTCCGAGGGGGAAAAGAAGCAGCGGTTGGTAGACTTGTTGGAGAAGTTATGAAACGTTCTGGGGGATCCGCTGACGCGTCTGCCGTGCGAACAAAACTTATGTCTACATTACGATAAGGAGTGTAAAACAACTAGCATGCTTGCGCAAATTCTTACAACAATCGTAATGACTCATCCAATTACTCCGCTTCATACATACAACGGTCTGGACAACGGTATTGTGGTGGATATTAATTTGGAAGAAGAGGTAGACAAAGCACGACTTGTTTTATTTGATTACAAGAACAACCAACTTGCATTATCTGCAACCGTAACAAATGGAATACACGATTTAACAAGTAGAATTCCAGAAATAAAAAAACAAAAACAGGCGGTGTGGGTTCAACTTTTTGTTCATGGCGAGGCGGTGCATTCACCACTCGTTGTACAACCGATGACTTCAAGAAAAGTACCAGTCATTGAAGAGGCATTACGCCCAGATGGCGAAACAAAATACAGCAAAATTGTCGGGTGGGAAGATGAGGCAGATGAAGATGGTATGGACACACCATTCGTAAGTGGCTGGCGTGTCTATCTTGATCAAGATGCAATCATTGAAACAAGCGAGGGAGACATCCGCATATCATTCCGACCCGATACCGCCCCAAATACCGTTTGGAACTTTCGAGAACTCGCATTGGGCGGTTTTTATCAAAACACCTCGTTTCATCGAATTGTTCCTATGACAAGTAAGGGGCACCCGTTTGTAATTCAGGGTGGAGATCCGACCGGCACCGGTTCTGGTGGCCCTGGTTTTTGGCTTCCAATCGAAGAAAGTACGTTGCCGCACGATTTTGGCGTTATTTCTATGGCAAGAGCAGGAGACCCAGATTCTGCGGGATCTCAATTTTTCTTTTGTCTTTCCCGCGAAGGAACTGCTCGACTTGATGGGCAATATTGTTCTTTTGGAGAAACAATCGAAGGTGAGGAGGTGATTCGAAAGATCGCCGCAACACCTTTATCGAATCCAGCATCTGGAAAACCAGTTAACCCACCACAAATCAAACGGGTTACACTTGTTTTTGCTGAACCTAAAAGCTAATTGTCAAGATGGTCCGATTTGTGCACCGATCGCCAAGAACTTACAAGTAAAAATCCATGTCCATGGTAATTTAATACTTCGCCTGAGAGTAGAACTGGGGTTGATGGTTCTTGAGTTTTTGACCAACGAGTAAGTGATGCAAAACTAGAACTTGGTAAAACGGTGCATGGCGGATCACTTAATCCTGTGGCATCACTAACAAAAACCGCAACCCATGCACCATGTTTGTTTCGAACAAGGTGACATCTTCTTGATGAAATCCGTAAACCCTCTTTTGTAACCTCTTTTGAAATTGGGTGGGTTGAAGCGTTTCTAATCGAGCGAACAAGTGAGCCGGTTGCATCTTCTAGTTCGCTCACAATGTCTGCAATTGAGTCTTCAAAATCTTCTTGTTCAACAACCTCTTCGTTTGGATTTTTTGGAACAATGGTTGGGTGGTTTCGTTCTGTGTGTTCACCAACAGAAACAACTTCTCGGATTAGTAGATAGTTTTGATCACCGTATGCATATATATCACCAGAAAATCGGAACGATCGTTCTGGAAACTCTTCTGTAGACGCTTCCATTTCAGCAAGACGTTGGTTTGGCAGAACAATGAACTTGTCGATGGTTTTACCATCACCCCGAGGCAATTCAACAACGATTGGGTGGTTGTCACTTTCACGAGAAAGTTCTCCCATTCCATCAACAACCCTTGTTCCTTCTCGCAATAGTGGAACCCATGTTTTTGGAGCTTGTCGCATGTGAATCATGGGCAAAACAAGCAAAAATAGCAATATCGTTTTCATATAGAGACCATGGTACCCCATTTTTGAACGATTTATTGGCTATAAGGCGATATGGTTGTATGCGATTTGTTGTACTAATGCTCCTGATTCCTTTAGTTGGGTGTGTCTCAAACCCTTGGGCATATAACGATGCTCCTGGAAGTGGTCTAACAGCTGCGGAATCTGCAAAGAAACCAGTTGTTTATATTGAGCCCTTTGTATCGGGTTCAGCAATTGAATCAAAATGGGATGGCGTGGCTTCCGAAATGCAAAAAGCGTTTACAAGGGCAATACTAAAAACAGGGAAGTTTGAAGTTGCCGGAGATTATTCCACGGCGCAAAAGGCACCAGTTTCTTTTTCCATTGAAACCGAGTTGACAGATTTTTTACACACGAGCGATGCGCCCGAAAGTGTTCGCCGTCTTCACTGGTTTTCAAAAGCTAACGATGCGATTGTGGCACTTGATGTATCAGCAAAAAACATACAAACTGGTCGAGTCGTTTTTTCTGATCAGGTTGTAGCAACCATTTCTGTTGGTGATGAGGAAACAGATCAATACGGAACACTTAAGTTCGGTTCATATTTATTTTGGTCAACACCACTTGGAGAGGCATCTCGAGACGTAATTGATGAGGCGGTTGTTCGTCTTTCAACCATAAGTGGATCAATTCCAGGGGTTGTAACCATCACCTCCTATACACACGGAAGCAGGGATGTCAAACTCTCGGGAAGCGACTCTCTTGATGAGGGCGGCATTTATTATGTTGGAGCAATGGATCGGACGAGCGGTCAATTTACATCAGTTGATGACGATTTGGGACGACCGCTTCGTTTACGTGTGGAGCACCGATTCTTTGGTGGCAATACAGGGTGGCTACTATCTGAACCAGCGGAGTACGAAAATATTACTGGCTCCACACTCTCCAAATCTCCACTCCCAACTCGGGTCACTTCAGAGTAAACCATTCTATTAAAAACTCCGCAAGTTGGGGTTCATTGCCGCAGATGGCTCTGCCATCTGCGCCACTCGAATACCACCTCGGAGACTCACATTTGTGTGCAGGCAATGGGCGCTTCGCTCTTAAAAACCACTGCTTATGTACTCCACAGGGTGGGATTCATTGCCGCAGATGGCTCTGCCATCTGCGCCACTCGAATACCACCTCAAATCTCAGGATATCTGCCCGTGGAACGGGCGCTTCGCTCTTTCCACGGGCAGATATCCTGAGATTTAAAAGCAACGCGCTTCGCGTTGCTTTAGGCCTTGTAAAAAAAACCTGCAGCACGCTGCAGGTTTTTTACAAGGCCGAGGTGGGATTCGAACCCACGAATCGCGGATTT
>CAZQGB010000003.1:0-17641 GCA_964592615.1 uncultured Isosphaeraceae bacterium
CGGTCAATTTTTCGGCTTCGCCTCAAAACAGAGCGAGTCTTGCACAGGGCATTCTGCGGCTGTGTCAGTTGCTTCGATTTACGATCGCCCTTAACCTAACAAAAACCTATCAAATGGGTGACAGTATGTCGTCAGTGGGGTAGGCGATACTACTCCTGTGCCAATAAGGATCCTCGTGGTGGGGGGTCTTTTGCGGCGGAATTGAAGAATAGAAACTCTAATCAGGAGAACAACAATGGTCATTCAAATTCAAGGAACTACATCATTCGGGAGTGTACAAATGTATCGAAATCGCCACACTGGGCAAGATCCCCGCTGCAAGCGACTGCAGCGAATAGATAAGCCAATGGTTCGCCAAGAGTGGTTGCCAGATAGTCGCTCGATCGAAGTCGATGAGCCGCTCTTAACTGGTAACCTCGATGAAGATATTTCTATTCTTGATATTGTTGCATGAGCGCTGCCTGCCTACACTAAGCGGGCAATGGCTGAATTGTCGCAAAGTGAAATCAAGAATATCGAGCAAGCGTTGCCGGCTACTTTTATTGAACGGTTGAAAAATCAATTACATCATCATGAGTATGAAGTAGCACTCGAAAGTTTTGACAATCCGAAACCCGTAACAATTCGCCCAAATACACTCAGGTCCTCCGAATCAAAAGTTTTGCAGGAAGTGTCCAATGCAGGGATGGCCACAATTCCTATACCTTGGTGCCCTGGATGTCACTTGTTAACAAAAGGAACAATTCGCCAACTTCAAGAACTCCCCTCATGGGATAACGGAGGTTTGTATATTCAAGCCGCTTCAAGTATGCTTGCAGCATACGCATTGCAAGTCGAACCAGGAATGAGAGTACTCGATATGTGCGCCGCTCCCGGAAGTAAAACTTCACAAATTGCTGCATTGATGGAAAATCGTGGCATGCTCGTAGCAAACGATCGAAGTCGAAAACGGTTGTACAGATTACGAGAAATTTTACAAAGACAAGGCGCAACATCTGCCGAAGTGCTTTGTGGTCCAGGTGAACGATTAGGTCAAACACACGCGGACTGCTTTGATCGCGTCCTAGTTGATGCACCATGTAGCGGTGAAGGGCGATTCAGAATGGATCGACCGATCCGCCTATCACGTTGGAGCTTGCAAGAAGTTCGCACTCTTGCAAAATTACAGGAACAACTTCTTGTTGCAGCGATGCGGTGCGTGTGCGTTGGGGGTTTGGTTGTCTATTCAACATGTACTTTTTCTCCAGAAGAGAATGAAATTGTTCTAGATAAGGTGCTTTCGCGAAAATCAATTAACGCCGAAGTCGTTCCTATTCCAGCACACCTTCGACCACCAAGTGTCACAAATCCAATTACAAAATGGGGTGAAGTTGAAGTAAAACATGACGTTTCAAATGCAATACGGATTATTCCCGACAACACTACAACAGGTTTTTTTATTGCTTGTTTGAAACGGCTGGCTTAGACAGTTTTAGACAGTAGCAGTTCCATACATTGCAGCAGTGTCAGAAGCAAGTTGCTCGACACGCTGTGCGAGTAGTTCGGGTTTGACTACTTTGCAGTAAGGACCCATAGAAAGTACCCACCAAACAATTTCTTCAAGCCCTGAAACAGTGCAAGTAAACGTGCATGAATCATCATCGTGCCATGTAATCTCTTGCGTAGTGTGCCACCTTGTATCGCTAACCGTTTGAGAAAAAGGTGATTCAAAACGGAGCTCGACTTCGTAATCCTGGTCACCAGGAATCATGTTCCATGCATTTCCAAGATGTTTGTCTACTTTGAATGTGGTTGGAATTTCATATTTTTCTGTTGTGGGCTCAATAGCTAAAAAGCGACTGAGTTTTAATGTTCGAATGTCATCTCGCTTTTCATGGAACCCAACTACGTACCAAGCGCGAGTACCGAAAAATAATGCATACGGATGAAACATGAATGCTTCGTCATTTTCTGGGTTCGAAGTACTTTCGTATTTGCATCGTAATACTGTACGCTTGAGAAGGGCAGTTTGGACTTTGTCATATACATCTTCATAACCTTCTTCATCCATAGTAGCGGTGGTACGCAATTCCATTGTTCGCATTCGCTCAGTTAATTCTTCTCGAGCATCAAAGGGAAGTTGAGCAAGAATTTTATTCATCGCCATAGATGCTGGACGAACGAACGGAATCGCTCCTTTATCTGCCATTGCTTCACACAACGCAGAAATTGCAAGTGCTTCTTCAAATGTTAACCGAACAGGGGGCATAAAAAATGCGCCGTTAATCTTGTAGCCGGTCTCTTTATGATGTTCAATCGGAATGCCCGCTTCTTTAATTTGGTTGATATCGCGGTAAATATTTCTTTCAGTAGTGTCGCAACGTTCCGCAAGCGTTTTTGCATTCCAACCACGTTGGCTTTGGACGAGAGAAATAATTTCTAGAAGGCGGTGCACTCTTGTGTATTTGATTGACATACGTATAGCGTACTCGCACAAGTTCAAGGATGCTACTTAGCACCGACCACTTGGTCGGTGCTAGGAGCAGCCTTACTTATGAATTTCGCCTCTTTTTAACCGTTAACCCAGCAAGCAACAGCAAAAATGCAGGTGGTGCAGGCAACGAACTGTTTCCTGTAGCAGAAGTACCAAATACCTGAGAATCATGCAATTGATTACTGTACAGATGATTACTGTACTGTGGCAATGATTGATTCCACGCTGTGATATTCATATTGTCCACAGGTGAATAAACATGTAGCCAATCAGTTGTATTTTGCAGAACATTATCCATTGAGAACATGTCTTCTAGATCTACAAACTTTCTGGGGAATGCAGTTTTCTTTTTAGGTTTTGTAAAACCAGGTTTACCAATAATGGATTTGTAAACAGGATCCTGCCCAGTATGACCAAAGATGGTAAGTTTGATTGGATTTTCTGAATTTTCAGTGTCGTCTATTTCGCCTCTTGCTATGGTCGTACATACGAGTGCTAATAATGTTATTACTGTGTATTTCAAATATTTCATCATGAACCTCCTCATGAATCTTTTATGATGTTTCCGCAATTCAGAATTGACCATCCTGTTTTACGAAATTGAGGGAATCTACCCATAGTTCCCGTGATGATACGAATGTCGTCACTGTCGATTACGATTGGAATGTCTTGTCCGGTCCATCCGATGAGCCGTTGGCGGCCCTCAAATTGCATAGAGAAAACACGTTCACGCATTGCCCAATGATTCAGACGATCTGCAATTTCATCAGCTTTGTTTGTAAATAATGCCATGTAACGCTGGGTATCTCGTTCATCTGAAATATGCCGAAGAGTGAGATTACACCCGATGATTGACCACCACCCGTAACTTTCAAGCCAATCGCCCTTCTCAACATCAGATGGATTAACAACAGCACCAATAACATCTAATACCCTTGCTAGCGCTTCTCTTGGATCTACTTTTCCAAGAAACACATTTGTTTCTAGAATTCCAGCTCTACAAGTATTCGCGATTCCTCCAAACGAAGGGTGAATGTGTTGAGCGAGGTGTTCATAAAGATTCATAGCTTCAGTAAGAGAACACTGAGCTGCATGTGCATATCGTGAAGATTGTTCAGGTTCTATGTCAAGCATTCGTCGTTGTGTGTGTCCAAGCACATACCAAGCGTGCGCTTGCGCAACTTTTGCTCTATTCGTTTCGGGAATAGCATCTTTGTAATGTTCGATGACCGTTTGTGCCATGCCTAAGGCTTCATCCAATTGCCACAATGTGTAATGAGCGTTTGCAGCAGTTGTTTGAAGTAACAAGCGTAAATCTGTTTGAATTGGGTGTTCACGTAATCCCGCTTGTGCAGCTTTGAGCACACGGCTAAAGCGTCCTAAACCATCCCATCCTCCAGCTGCACGGTTATATGCACGTGCTCTTTCATCTGAGGTTGTTGCAACATCCAGAGCAGAATGCGCAATTCTAATCAGTTTTTTATATTCTCCTTTACGATGTGCGTCTTGTGACTTTTGATCTAGATTCTCAAACGAAGTATTACACTTCTTTGTATTTTCTTCCTCTTCGAACCAAAGCCAATCTGCAACTTCATCAAGTGACCAATCAATTACTTCAGAAATTTGAAGGATGAGGTCAAATTTTGGATTGCCACTATCTGGTGCTAGCTTTGTCGGATCTCTCCCAAGTTCCTCTGCTAACTCTTTTCGTGTCCAACCACGATACGCTTGTGCAAGATCAAGTAGTCGTTCGAGTCGCTCCTTTCGGTTGACGTTTATAGTCTGTGCCATACGATTTCTCCTGTTCTTCTTAGAACAAATTTCCCTGTCCAACTCAAGTTACTATCCGCGATAGTGAACCCACCTTCGAGTTGAACAATTACACCCTACACCTAAAATTTGCAATTTCTAGAACAGGGTGCCTTTTTTCTTGCAACTTTTTTTTTGCTTCAAACTGCGAAAAGTCATCTGTTTAAAAAAACACAAAAAAAATGAGATGCCCTTTATTTATCGATTACAACGCATCGACGTTGATATTGTTTGTCAACGAACTCTCGTGGAAATCATTGTCACATAGAGAGTTAGTTTGTTACGAACGGAATTTCATTACATAAGGAATTAAACGATGAAAGCATGGATGCGAACAATAAGTTGTACATTTGGCACAATCCTTGCCACGGGAATAGGAACGGTTGAAATGGGGTGTGCCGGTTCATACACACTTCGAGCGCAGATTACTCCACTTGGAGGATTTGTAGAGATTACTTTTACGCCACTTGATGAAAGTGATCAATACGATTTTGATGGTGTGCCCTATGTCGTTATTATTAGAGATGGAAAGGCATATCACTTCTATCCATCAAATGGAAGAATAGTTGATCCTGAAACAGGACAGGTGTATCAACTTGATGATGCAAGTTGGCAACGCTTACTAGAAGAATTAAATAACCAACACCAACAGGCAGGTCTTCCAAGGACAAATACGATTGTCGACGAAGTAGAGCGGCAATCGTTTGGAATATTTACACCCAATCTAAAAGCTGGCATGGGTTTCTTGGATGAACATGTTTCAATGCAACTTAGTCTTGAAGGTGACACTCCAATTCCTACACTCGATCAAGAACGATGGCCTACATTGCAAAGATCACTCTTTGTGTTCCCAGACGGCGAGGCGGGTTCTCCAGATCCAATGCGCTTAGAGTTGAATGGGGAACCATCCGATGTGTTTGGATACATGGCAGCTCTTGGTGTTACAGAGGGTGCAACGACCGTCGATGGACATGACTGGTCAGTTGAGCTTGAAGAGAATCAATGGGCGGATGTATTTATTGATGACACTCTGTTTACCTCTGTGGAACTTCATTAAATAACTCACAAAACCATTAAAAGGAAAACAACATGGTCCTCCTCCTCTTGGGTTTAGCACTCGTGCTAGCCACCAGTTCCTCCCTTCTCGCAACCTCTGGTTCGGGAAGGGGGGACAATGGCGGGAACCCCCCGAACCCTCCGAACCCCCAGCCAAAATCGAATGACTTCCCTGAACCAGGTGAAATATCAGGTTCAGTTTCATTAACCTCTGAAGGCGAGCTTATGCTCACCACCTTTGTTGATCACTATTCGTTTCTTTCAGAAATAGAGGTGATAGAGAACACTCAGGGAGAACTGGAATATAAGTTCACAATAATTGCAATAGCAGAGGCGATTGATATGGCAGACAAAAAAATTGATGATATAGATGGAGAAACTCACATACTCGAAGTGAAATTCAGCAGTCCTGAAGAAGCCTCTGAAAGACTTGTCTCATTGGTAAAAAACTTGGGAATTGATCTTACAGAAGAATCAGTTCGCTCAGTCCCATTTGCAGTTATGAATGGGTGGAGGTCGCCTGAATATTGTCAAGATTTCGTTCAATCGCTCATGGATAAGCACTCGAAGGAATAACATGTAAATTTCTTCTCCACAACTGTGGAGTATTTGTGTATTGTAGAAGTGTCGTGTCTTCTCCAAGCACAGAAAAGTTCCCAAATGATTCGCCTGAGGCATTTGCTTTAGAAGAGTTATCTATCGGTGTGCAATGTTTAGAGTATAAAAATGACTGGTGTACTACTTATATAAGTGAAAATGCATCAGCGATTCTTGGTGTGCAATCAACCAATTTAACTGAGATGCCAGATCTTTGGATTGGGCGAATACATCCCGCAGATGTAGATGCAGTAAGAGGTGCATTGAAAACAACGAATGAATCGAATGAAAAATTTATCTCGTTTAGGTTTCGAGACTCAAAAGACAGTTACCGTTGGATAGGATTGCGTTGTAGGCTTCGAGACTCTTCTATGATTGTTGGGGTCTTTAGCGATATAACACACCGAAGAATACTTGAGTATACAGACCGCATACATTTCGCTGGAAGAAATTCTCTTCGATTGCTTCTTGAATCGAGCGAGTTAAACAACTCGATTGATGGATTCTTGGATTTATTAGGAAATGCTATGCTCGTTGATCGAGCAAAACTTGTCCGAATAAGAAAAGATGGGCGCTCTTTTATTACACACGAATGGGTGCGACTTAATTCAGAAGGTAATCTTGAGTTACCAATTCAACTATCAAAAGAATTTGCAGGATGGTGGCAAACGAAATTAGACACGCTTGGCATCGTTTCGATTACTGATATACAAAAAGAAGAAATTCAAAGTGGCATTCAAAAAGAACTGAAAGAGAGTTCTATCGGCGCATTTATGGGAGTTCCTGCTTTCATTAATGGTGTACTTGAAGGGTTCGTATGTTTTGAAACAAAAGGAAAGCGTACTTGGTTGCCCTTAGAAATTGAAGAAGCAAAACATGTTGTTGAAGGATATTCAAGATCTGTAGAACGACGAATCGAAGATCGTAAACAAATTGCTGAAGAGTTTCACTTGCGGAGATCTGAAGAGCAGTACAGATTATTGACATCTCATTCACCGGTTATTTTGTTTGGCATTAACTCTGAAGGGATTTTTACACTAAGTGAGGGATTGGGTCTAGAAAGTATGGGGGCAGGGGCTGGGGATGTAGTGGGAAAAAGCGTCTATCAAATCTATCGGAATTATCCAGATATCTTAGAACAAGTGAATACCGCTCTTGCCGGAACAGAAAGCCATGGACTTACACATATTGGAGAGAAATGTTTTGAAGTTTGGTTTACGCCAGTACGCGATGAAGAAAAAATAGTAATTGGCCTATCAGGTGTAGCAGTTGATATTACGCTAAGAAATAAACTCGAACAGCAGCAAACAATCATGATGAGTGAACTTGACCATCGGGTAAAAAACAATATTGCTGCAGTGATGTCACTTGTAGGTTTATCCAGTCAAGATGCCAAATCTACCGATGCGTTCATCGAAACACTTAATGGACGCTTGCACGCTCTCTCGGTAGCACATTCAACTCTGGCAAAATCTCATTGGAATGGTGCTTGGATGAAGGACATCTTGATGCTTACATTACAACCATATATGATTGGTCCGATTGAGCGAATTCATTTTGAGGGGCCTGATGTAGAACTTCCCGGAATGCTTGCCCGTCCAATGTGCATGGTAATCCACGAACTTGCAACTAATGCAGCCAAGCACGGTGCTCTAACGGTAGAGAATGGTTCAATTGTGATAACAACTTCATTAAGCTCCGACAAAAAAACAGCACATCTTTCGTGGAAAGAGAGTGGTGGACCCCCAATTTCATCAGAAATAATAAAAGGTACAGGTACATCCTTGCTTGAAGGTCTAGTAGGTCATGAAATGCTTGGCTCTATTGAAATGGATTATTCAACTGATGGTCTAGTTTGCGAAATCGATTTGCCCCTCGACACTAAAACGTAACCCCCTTCGTTACAATACGAAGATGTCAAATACGAGACCATGTCCTGAAAAATGTAATGTTCTGTTAATTGGAGGCGGGGGTCGTGAGCATGCACTTGCTTGGAAATTGTCTCAATCAAAAAAACTAGGAACGTTGTACGCAACAGATTGTAAGAACGGTGGTATTGCTTCACTTGCAACTTCTTGCGATGAACAGTGGAGTCCATCTCGGTCGTTTTTCTTCTCTCGATGGTGTGATCAACATGACATCGATTTAGTTGTTGTTGGACCAGAGGTGCCTCTTGCCCAAGGTATTGCCGATGAACTAACAACAGAACATCGTTTGGTCTTTGGACCTACAAAGGATGCCGCGAGAATTGAAGCAGATAAAACGTATGCAAAAGAGTTAATGAGGCAAGCTTCCATTCCAACCGCAGATTCTCGTTCTTTTACAGATATCGATGCTGCTCGAAGTTATCTGATGCGGGGCTTGGATAAAGAACTTGAAAATGAGTTTAAACAAGAATTATCTCAGGAAGTATCTTCCTTCATTGAATGGTGTAGCCAGCGAGAAAAAAGCACCCCGTTTACTTTTTCAACGGAGTTGCAGACCTTGCTTGACAACCGAGAAGACCCATGCGTTGTTAAAGCTAGTGGACTCGCAGCTGGGAAGGGTGTGATTATTTGCAATACAGTTGGAGAAGCTCTTAAAGCAGTGGACCTCTGTATGCAAGAGCAAGCATTTGGAGATGCCGGGGGGACGATTCTAATAGAAGAGTTTATGACAGGAAACGAAGTAAGTGTCCTTGCGTTAGTTGATGGAAGTACTATTTGGGTGCTTGATATTTGTCAAGATCACAAGCAAGTTGGCGAAGGAGATGTGGGCCCGAATACTGGTGGAATGGGAGCATTCTGCCCAGCTGCACTTCTTGATGAGGAGATGTTATTACATGTTGAACGTGAAATTCTTGTTCCAGCAGTTGATGCAATGCGAAGAGACGGAATTGAGTACCGAGGAGTTTTATATGCGGGACTGATGCTCACAACCGCAGGTCCTAAAGTATTGGAGTTTAATTGTCGATTCGGCGATCCTGAAACTCAACCATTGATGTCAAGATTCAAAGGTGACTTACTTGATGTTCTTTGGAGAACTGCTTCGGGAACATTAGATGGTGGCGAGATTGATTTTGAAGAAGATGTGTCGTGCTGCGTTGTAATGTGTAGTGAAGGATATCCTGCCCACTACGTAAAAGGGCAAACAATTACAGGTATTGAAGCCGCAGAAGCATCTGGTGACATAGTAGTATTTCATGCCGGAACTGATTGTAGTGGGGAAGAATTGGTTACATCTGGTGGACGCGTGCTTGGCGTAACTGCGATTGCAAATTCAATAGAAGAAGCAAGAACAAATGCAAATAATGCTTGTGGATTAATTAACTTTAATGGTGCATTCTGGCGAAGCGATATTGGATGCAGACAAAATTCATCCATAAATAAAATAACTTCGCCTATCGATTCCGTTTCCGGCGCGTAGTCTTCTTATTTTTTGGAATCTGGGTTCCTTCTTGGAGAGCGGTGATTTCATCTCGCAAAGTTGCAGCAAGTTCAAATTCAAGTTGTTTAGCAGCTCTGAGCATTTCGTTTTCAAGTTCTTCTATCCGTTCATCTAAATCAAACTCTTCATCAGTGCCATCTGCATGAAACGCTTCACGAGCCGTTTTCCGAGCAGACAATTCGTTCTCGATTCCCTTGCGAATGGACTTCTTGATTGATTCGGGAGTGATGTTATTCTCTCGATTGTACTCAAGTTGTAATGCTCTCCTTCGATCTGTTTCATCCATTGCATTTTGCATTTGAGGTGTGATTGAATCGCCGTAAAGAATCACTTGTGCATTCACATTTCTAGCGGCACGGCCAATCGTTTGAATTAGACTGGTTTCACTTCGCAAGAATCCTGCTTTGTCTGCATCAAGAACACAAACTAATGAAACTTCAGGTAAATCAAGTCCTTCGCGTAAAAGGTTTACCCCAATTAGCAGATCAAAGTCACCTTGCCGAAGTTCTCTCAATATTGTTAGTCTCTCAAGAGTTTCGATATCACTATGTAAATAACGGCACTTGAGCTTTGTTTTGGAAATATATTCAGCTAAATCTTCAGCCATCCGTTTTGTCAAAACCGTTACAAGAATTCGTTCACCTTTTTTGACACGCTCTTGTGCTTCTCGGATTAAATCAGGGACTTGATCTGACGCCGGTCGTACCTCGATGATGGGATCTAGAAGTCCAGTTGGACGAATGACTTGTTGTGCAACAATTCCCTCACATTTTTCAAGTTCGTAGGGTCCAGGAGTAGCAGAAACATAAATTGTTTGAGGGATTAATTCTTCAAATTCATCGAACATAAGTGGTCTGTTGTCAAGTGTGCTAGGTAGTCGAAACCCATGTTCAATAAGCGTACGCTTTCTTGCTTGGTCTCCATTATACATCGCGCGAATTTGTGGGATCGTGACGTGCGATTCATCAATAAAGAGTAGCCAATCGTTTGGGTCACGGTTTGGAATGTGACTAAAGTAATCAAGCAAGCAGAATGGTCGACTTCCAGCAGGTCGGTTTTCCAAATGTCTTGCATAATTTTCTATTCCACCACAGTAGCCCACCTCTTCAATCATTTCTAAGTCGTACTTCGTTCGTGCAAGAATGCGCTGTGCCTCTAGAAGTTTGCCTTCATTTTTAAGAGTAATCACATGCATTTTTAATTCTTCTCGAATGTCAGCACACGCCCTTTTTAATCCTTCTTGAGGCATGACATAATGCACCGCGGGGAAGATAAAGGCATCAGTTTCTTTGGCAAGAGTCTCGCCCGATATTGGGTGGATAAGTTCGATTCTTTCGATTACGTCTCCGAAAAACTCAACTCGAATTGCAAATTGTTCATATGCAGGAAATATTTCCATGACATCGCCACGAACTCGGAAACATCCACGACCGAATTCAATGTCATTACGCTTGTATTGCATCTCTGTAAGTTCAAGAAGTAATTCTCTACGATTTATGGTCTGTCCACAGGTGAGCGGGACGATTCTATTTTGATACGAATCTGGGGAACCTAGTCCATAGATACAACTTACCGACGAAACAATGATGACATCGTCTCTAGAAATAAGACTGCTTGTAGCCTTTAGTCGCAAGCGATCGAGGTCATCGTTTCGTGCAGCATCCTTTTCAATATATATGTCACGCTGAGGAATATACGCTTCTGGTTGATAGTAATCGTAGTAACTTACAAAATAGGAAACTGCATTATGTGGAAACAAAGCTCGCATCTCTTCGAAGAGTTGGGCGGCTAACGTTTTGTTATGGCTTAGGATGAGAGTTGGTTTGTTTGTTTTTGCAATAACATTCGCCATAGTGAATGTTTTTCCGGTCCCAGTCGCACCGAGTAAAGTTTTGTATTGTTCCCCTTCGTCAACCCACGATACAAGTTGGTCGATTGTTTTGGGCTGGTCGCCCATAGGATCGAATTCGCTAACAAGTTGGAACATGGTTGTGTGTTTAGATAGGGTATTTATCGTCGTAGGATGTTTGGTTCATGAGACCCTCGCAATCAGCAGCTCCATCAACTCGAATTTTGAGTAGCCATCCAGATCCAAACGGGTCGCTGTTAAGAAGTGAGGGGTCATCTGAAACAGAATCGTTTACTTCTATTATTTCTCCAGCGAACGCACTCACAACATCACTTGTAGTCTTGACAGATTCAACCTCGCAGGCAGACTCATTTTTATCAAGAATTGTGCCAATTGGCTGCATCTCAACATACGTGATATCAGTAAGTTCGTTTGCTGCAAATTGAGTAATTCCGAGAGTTACGGTGTCACCGTCAATTTTGAACCATTCATGAGAATCAGAAAAACAACAATCAGATGGGGTTGGCATAGATAAGATCTCCTTTAGGGTTGATATGGGGTGGTATAGTACCCTTTCCTCCAGGGCTGCAATTCCAAGAAATGCAGTTTGCCCAGAAACTTTTTATGACCATATTACTCACGCTCGCAATTCAATCATTAAACCCACTCCTTGAAGATGGAAGTGTGGATGTCTTGGATGTACCACAATTATCATCGGAAAAATTGGACCTTCGTGGGGTGATGATTGATGCCAATCATCTTTCTGGCTGGACGATTGATTCATATGATATTTTTCGTAATAACGCAGATAAGGCGAACTCGCCTTGCCTTCTCGTACGAGACAATACACCGATGGATTTGCTTGGGGGTAAGGAAGCATCCCTTGAACGAATACAACGACTATCAGTTGCTGCAAATAGATTGGGATGCAATGCGATTGCAATTACTCCTACATTCCCAACAGATCAGAGCGAAGTCGACACAATTGTTGAAACTATTAGGTTTGCAATGCATGGAGTAGAACGGCTAGAACTTAACTTGTTGTTGCAGCCATGTGAAGGATTGTCTAGTAATCCAGATCAACATATCGAGATAATCAAACAGATTGGTGGATTTCGAATAGGTGCACTTCCTACTTTTGAACATGCAGGCGCAACCGGGGATGGCATTGACGCACTACGGAAACTTGCTCCTTATGCAGGAGGAATTGTTGCTGATTTTCCTGGAGGAAGAGGTAAGAAAAAAATTGATTTAATTGAAGGTCTACAAGCTGTTCTTGAAGTTGGCTATTCAAATACTATTGCAATCAATTACACAGGGAAGGGCGATGCACTTAAAGAGATTCGTAAGGTCGCAAGTAAAATGCAAAAACATTTTGAAGGTGGTAAGTAACCATGACACGCTCGCAAGGATTTGTTGTGACTATCGATGGATCTGCAGGCACAGGCAAATCGACTGTTTCCCGTGAACTTGCTAAGCGTTTGGGGACAGAGTGCCTCGACACGGGTGCTATGTATCGAGCTGTAACCGTTCTTGTAGTTGATCATGGTTTTGACCCAACAAATGGAAAAAGTCTTTCTACTGCAATTCGAGAGATAGGAATTCGCTTTGATTGGGAGCAGAAGCCACCAACAATTTACTTGGGAGAAGAAAATGTATCCCAAAGAATTCGTGATCTTGAAATTGGCAACATGGTTTCTGTTGTCGCAAAACAACCAGAAGTTCGAAAAGTGCTTGTTGAACAGCAACGCGAGATAAGTAAAACGCACCCATTACTCGTCACTGAGGGAAGAGATCAGGGATCAATTGTATTTCCTCATGCATCAGTTCGTTTTTTCTTAAAAGCCAATGTTGAAGAACGAACAAGACGCCGTGTGAAACAACTTCAAGAGTCAGGTTCAACGGTTAATACAGAGGAAGTTCGTAGAAATATCGAAACAAGAGATCATATAGACTCAACGAGAGAAGATAGCCCATTGGTTTGCCCCGATGGAGCAATAGTAATTGATACTTCAAGAATGACAATCACAGAAGTGGTTGATGCGATGGAATCAGAAGTGACAGCACTATTGAATTGTTGATGTTTTCATACCTGCAAATACATCGACGTGCTCCGGGATTAAGTGCTTGGAGAACTTTGTTCTTATGGACATTTATTATTTGTATTTTGCGTTTGCTTCTTCGCATTTTTTATAGATACAAATGTTATGGAAGAGAACATGTGCCACGAACGGGACCGATTCTATTCATCGCAAATCATCAATCGAACTTTGATCCAGCTATTATAGGTGTTCTTGTCTCCGATAGACCATTTAAGGGTATAGCTAAAGAAGAACTATTTAATTCAAAATTGCTAACAGCGTATATGCGTGGTTTTGGAGTGATCTCAATAAAGCGAGGAGAAAGTGACGTGTCTGCGGTTAGGAGTGCGCTAGAGGAACTTGCTCTGGGCAGATGCGTGATGATGTTTCCCGAAGGCACGCGGACAAAGGATGGAGAGATTGGTAAGTTCCAGCGTGGTTTTTGGTTGCTAGTCAAAAAAAGTAAAGCAACTATTGTGCCGATTGGATTTGACGGTGCGTTTGATGCGTATCCCATTGGAAGTAAGCCCAAATTGCGCGGTACCATTCATGCAGTAGCAGGCACTCCGATTGCATCTGAAGATGTCTTATCAATGGGTGAAGAAGATGGGACAGAGCATGTGCGATCAATCATCGAAGGATTGATGTTGCAATGTCGCGAGAGTATTTCTCAATCTTCAAAATAATAGAGGAATTGATCCTGAGAATAATTTGTATCCAGCGATAACCACTAGCACCGAAAATACAATTCGTATCGCCTTGCTTGGAAGCACCCTTGTAAGTTTTGCACCAATCCAACCTCCTATGATAGCCCCTGGAATAATAAGTGCTGCAAGTTTGATAGATTCTCCAACATTTTGATCTGCACTTGGAAGTGAAACATTCTTAACAGTCGCCCCAACAATCGCTGTGACGAACATAATCGCAGAAGATGTTCCTATTGCTCGTTTGATTGGGAGTTTGCAGAGTCGATTAAGTAGTGGAACTTGAATTAACCCTCCTCCGATACCAAGTAGACCTGCGGCTGTCCCTGTAATCCCTCCGGTTGCGCCAAACTGCTTCATTGTGGCATTGGAATTGTTGGGTGTAGTTTTTGATTTACCAACAATGTATTTTATTTGATCCCATAAAACCCAGATTAAAAAAACGGCAAATGTAAATTCAAGCCATGCTCCTTTAATTTGGTTGCTAAACCATGCCGCTAGAGCAATAAAAAGGAGTGACATAGGTAATACTCGTTTGACGACATACCACGACACATTTTTATTTTTGTGATGCTTCGCAGCGGAAGAAATCGCAACTGCTGGATTTACTGACATCGCAATTGCTTGGGCTAGATGTATGTTCATTGTTGGAATGGAAAAAATAAGTGCCGGAATCATGATGACTGATCCACCTATTCCGAGTAGTCCGCCGAGCGTTCCAGCTGCGAGTCCAAGTCCTACGAATAATAAAAAATCCATCTTAGGATATAGTACACGAATAGGTTGTAAAACAGTTTGCCATGGATGTTATCATGCAGCAATGGAGTTTTGGCACGTAGTTGGAGACATAACAGTATTGCTTAGTGTGGCAGTGTTTCTGGGTATCATCGCCGAAAAACTTGGATTCAGTGGAGTTGTTGGATATCTTCTTGCTGGCACAATTGTTGGCCCAGGTATGTTGGATTGGGTTTCAACAGGAGAAGACGCCATTCGATCTATTGCAGAAATTGGAGTTGCTCTTCTCCTATTCACAATAGGGTTAGAAGTAAATGGGCAACGGTTAAGACAAATGATGGGCAAGGGGATGTTCATCGGAATTTTTCAAATTGCTGTTACCGGTGCACTTGGTTACGCCATTGCAAGACTTTTTGGCGTCCCAATAAAGGCATCCATCGTCGTTGGAGCTATGGGTGCGCTGAGTTCGACAGCAGTCGTGTCACGAGTTCTTCAGGATCGAAGTGAACTCGACTCTCCACATGGGCGGCTTTCTTTTGGAATGTTGCTTGTGCAGGACATTGCAATTGTTCCTTTTATGCTCTTGATTGCGTTTCTTCAAGGATCTCCTGAAGCAGTACATGTTGCTACTTCAATCGGCAGTGTTGGGGCGAAATTGGTTGCTCTAGTTGTTGTAGTTTTTTTGGTAGGAGTATTGATTTTACCGCGCTTCTTTGGTGCAGCATTGATACGGCGCTCTAGTGAATTTCCAGTGATTCTAGGGATTGTTACATGCTTATCTTCGATGTGGCTTGCTGATGAGTTAGGGTTGTCACCAGCACTTGGCGCGTTTATTGCAGGAATGATTTTGGCAGGTTCACCATTTGCTTCTCAAGTTCGTGGGGATATGGCGCCTTTCAAATATATTTTTCTTACACTCTTTTTTGCAGTAACTGGAATGCTTGCAGATTTGCCTTGGATAATAGAATCATTCCATTGGCTTTGGACTATTGGAGTCGTTGCTTGCATAGTCATTGGAAAGGTAGCTGTGATTTGGTTAATCGCAATGGCTTGGAAGCAACCAAGGAGAGTTTCGATTGCGACTGGACTTTGCCTTGCTCAAATTGGTGAGTTTAGTTTTGTCATTGGTGTAGAGGCAATGGACACAAATTTATTGAGCGATCATATGTTTCAATTGATGATGAGTTCCTCATTGCTAACGCTGCTTCTTTCACCATTTCTCATTGGAAAATCTAGGAAAATTGCAAAGGTATTGGATACTGCGCTTGGAGGAAAACCAATAACAAAGCTCTATAATGATGGGGAATCACTGCAAAATCATGCAGTTGTAATTGGTTATGGAGTTTCTGGTCACCTAGTTGTTCATAGTCTTCTTGAAGCAGGGCAAAAAGTTCTTGTGATTGACATGGGTCCTATTGGTGTTAAGCAAGCGAGTGAGGATGGAGCAATGTCGTTACTTGGCAATGCTCAAAGGCGTGAAGTTTTGGAACAAGCCAAGATACGGACAGCAAAATTGCTTGTGTGCATGCTCCCTGATCATAGGTCTTCAGCCCAATCTATTCAACAAATTAGAGCAATTTCTCCTTCGGTTCCAATTGTTGCAAGGGCGAGATACTCAATTCATTCTAAGTCACTAACAGATGCAGGTGCAGATGTCGTGGTTGATGAAGAACAATGTGTAGGGCAATCAATCATAAAAGAAACATTGCAGCAAATTGGTTTATAACCCTGGTGCAAATCCACGACGCATTGTATTTTCACAAATTGCACGAGGTTCAACAAATTGTAAGAGGTAATCGCAACCACCAGCTTTTGAACCAACGCCTGACATTCCGAATCCGCCAAATGGTTGCCGACCTACAAGTGCGCCTGTGCTACCTCTGTTCAAATATAAGTTTCCGACTCTAAATTGTCGGCGTGCCTTCTCAAGATTTTCAGGTTTCCTGCTGTACACAGCACCTGTTAATTTGTATTCGGTAGAGTTTGCTACTTCAAGGGCTTCGTCAAAATCTTTTACTCGAATAACAGCAAGAACTGGTCCGAAGATTTCTTCTTGAGCAATAATGCTATCGCCCTTTATGCCAGAGAAAATATGAGGAGCGATGTATTCACGCCCAGTTTTTTCTTCTAGACCATCTGGAATTGGTTGAGCAAGTTCAAGTTTTCCTTCACTTTTTCCAATTTCAATATAACGACGAATCTCATCCGCGGCATTCTTGTCAATCACAGGTCCCATATCAGTACTTGGATCCATAACATCACCAATTACCAGAGTCCTTGTTGATTCTATTAAGCGTTCAAGAAAAATATCATGTGCTGAATCGACGACAATGGCACGACTACAAGCAGAACATTTTTGTCCCTGATACCCGAACGCACTTTGGCGAACTCCCAGAACTGCTTCATCTAAATCGGCGGAGGCATCGATGATGATGGCATTTTTGCCACCCATTTCACAGACAACCTTCTTCACAAAAGGTTGATTTTCTGGAACTTTTCCAGCAGCTTCAAGAATATTTAAGCCCACACCTTTGGAGCCAGTGAATGCAATAATTGCAACTCGTGGATCTCGCACCATTGCAGATCCAACAATGGAGCCAGGTCCTGCAACGAATTGTAATACATCTTTTGGTGCACCTGCTTCCCAGAGAATTTCACAAAGAAGCTTTGCAATGCCGGTGGTTTGGCCAGCTGGTTTTACAAGCACAGTGTTTCCGGTTACCAGCGCGGCTACTGTCATTCCACAACAAATCGCACTTGGGAAGTTCCATGGGCTTATGACGGCACAAACTCCACGAGGTTGGTAGAACTGCTGGTCTAATTCCCCAATAAATGCGCCCAGACGCGTGTATTCAAAAAGTGAAGGAGCCATTCTTGCGTAATAGTCACAAAAATCAATTGCTTCACAAAC
>CAZQGB010000003.1:17741-20360 GCA_964592615.1 uncultured Isosphaeraceae bacterium
GCCATTCTCTCAAAGCAAGCGTCTGTATCAACTTTACGGCTCCAGACTGGAACAGGCCATCCCATTTCTTCAGCATGAATAGTTTCGTAATCCCAATACGCGCCTTTAACAAGTCGAACAGTAATTTGTTTCCCAGTTCGTTTTGTCCACTCAATAATTTTCTTTGCGTCCTCATCTCCGCTTCGCAAATATGCTTGCATTGCTAGGCCTGCGGTGAAGTTTATCTCTTCGCAACACTTCATGAATAAGTCGAGTGTAAGATCTTTATACTCAAATTGCTCCATATCAAAATTAATCAGAGTGCCATTCTTTTCCGCCTCTTCAAGGATTGGTCGGAGTGCTTCAAACAAGCCCTGCACAGAAACATCGTGTGCGATCGGATCTGTATTTGAGAAGAGCGAACTAATTTTGATTGAAACATTTGTCCGTGGGATTGAGCCGATATGATCGTTTTCAAGTACTGGTTTATTATCCCAAGTAGAAACCGTGTCAGGTAGATTCGTCAGTAAGTCCAAATACCGTTGTCGATATTCGGTTGCTTCTGAATCACTAACACAAGCTTCACCAAGAAGGTCGACGGAAAAAGCAACGCCTTCCTCCCATATTTTTTCGAGTTCTGGAAGTGCTGAAGCAGCATCTGTTCCAGCAATAAAGCGTTTCGCCATTTTTGTAATTTGGCTTGTGACAGTTTTTGTCATTGTTCCTTGTGCGATTCCGCCCGCCTTTAATCCCAATCCAAGACCCGGAGGTAATTTGACGCCGGGTTGTGAGAGGTAATCAACAAGATGTTCGTGTACCTGCTCTGGTGTAACTAAAGTAGGGAATGTATCGACAAATCTGAAGAGTTGAACTTTAAAATCCTCATCTTCCATTGCCCAATCCATCAATTTGTTTGACCAAAAAGCAGTAGAGAACCACGATTGCTTTTGGGACCGAGCATAATCAAGGAGTTGAGTTCCGATCTCTTGTATACGTTGCTCTGTTGCAGAATCAAACACGCTTGCAGAGTTGACTAAGGTTGGGGCTTGAGTGATTGTGGAAGTGTTTTTTCGTTTGAAGAATGCCATAAGTTGAGCATTCTAGCCAACGCGAGCGAGATTGGTTTACGCTTTAGTAGCCCTTATAAACCGGTCATCCCCAAAGGCATCACGGAGGATGGTTGCATCTCGTAATTGTGCATTGGCATTCGCTATTTCAAGGACTTGATTCTTGATACTTGACGCAAGTTCGATGAGCAAAATGCCCCCCGAATTAAGACATGATGGGGCTTGCTCAATGAGTGGTTCGATGACTTTAAGGCCGTTTTTTCCACCCCATAACGCGAGTTTTGGCTCCCAATCCTTGACATTTTGGTCGAGTTGCTCCATCTCATCGTCGGGGATATACGGTGGATTTGAACAGATAACATCAAATGGCTGGAGCGTTTGAAGTGGCTCAACCCCATCCCCATGAATAAATGTAATGTTTTCATCAACCCCGTGTGTTCTGACATTTTCTTGAGCAAGCGTTAATGAATCTTGAGAAACATCAGTGGCGACGATTGAGCAGGGTTGAGCGTGCAGTGCAATTGAAATGGCAATGCACCCACTGCCTGTACCAATATCAGCAACACGTGGGGGATTTTCGAATGTATTGTTGTTGCAATATTCTAAGCATTGGTCAACAATAATTTCGGTGCAGGTTCGAGGAATCAAAGTCGAATTATTGACTGCTATTTCAATTCCATTAAACCACGCCTTTCCAACGATGTATTGCACTGGCTCATGTTCAAGAGTTCGTTGAACATACGTACGAAGTTCTTCACGCTCAACTTCAGTGGCGACTCGGTTTGCATTTGCATAAAGATCAATTCGTTCTCCTCCAAAAACGTGGGTGAGAAGCATTTCTGAAATTAGTCGCGGAGAATCAATCGAATGTTCTTCAAACCGTGTAGTCATCCATGATAAAAGCGAGCGGGTTGTCCATTGCTGTGTATTAGCGTGTTTCACGCTAGGAATTGTATGCCCAAATACTTTGGAACCGTTAGCAGCCCGCGGTTTTTCGGCAAGCTTTTTTCACAGTTTCCACCAGCTGGTCAGTTTTAAATGGTTTGAATAGAACCGTGTGCATTCCTTCTTGCGTTGCACGCATGATGGAGTGGTGAGGGTCATACCCAAACCCAGTCATGAGAATGACTGGTTGATTTGGCCACATATCTGTTGCTGCACGAAAAACTTCATATCCGTTACATCCAGGCATTCGAATATCAGAAATAATTAAGTCAAAATGTTTTTCAAGACGTTTTGCTTCTTTTAGTGCATCTATAGTTTCTATTCCATCTTCACAAACAATAACAGTACAACCAAGTTTTTTAAGAACGACTTCAACCCCAAGTCGGATGACTTCTTCGTCGTCAGCGACTAGGACAGTTACGTCTTTCATTTTAGGGTCTGGTTGAATGAAATTAGCCCTGTCGGCATCAATAATTGTTTGTGGACCAGCAGTACAAGCAGTAAGTTTTTGATGAACAGATTTCGCTGCATCGAGCAGCTCTTGTCCAAGAGGATGATCTTTAGCGATTAGTTCTACTGCTAATGCATCTATGGATTGGAGTGGTTGAGCAAGTTCGCTCAATAACAT
>CAZQGB010000003.1:20460-71316 GCA_964592615.1 uncultured Isosphaeraceae bacterium
CTACTGCTAATGCATCTATGGATTGGAGTGGTTGAGCAAGTTCGCTCAATAACATTTTCGAAATTTGTTCATTTGTTGTGTACCGTTCAATAACAAGAAGATCAAGTGTATGCATTGCACTTGCAATGTATCTTCCAAAAATTTCTGTAAGCCGGCGGTCGTTATCATCAAAGGCATCGAGAGAATTGGATTCTGCATTAAACACACCAATAATACTATCGTTGAGCCAAAGTGGAACGGTGAGTGAAGAGGAAGCCGAGTCGAGCCCAGGTCGATATAAAGGTTCTTGGCTTACATCAGGACAAATGTATGATTTTCCTGTGACTGCAACATTACCGCAAATTCCATTATCGCTTTCTTCTGCTCTAATAACCTCGCCGATTTTTAGAGGCGATAAATTTTCTGAGATGACTAATTCTAGATTCCCATTTTGTGGATCGAGAAGTCTAATTTCAAAATTGTCCATGTCTAATAATTCGTGGACATATTGAACAACCTTCTCTTGCATTAGCTTTAAACGCTGGGATACATTTAGGGATTTCACCGTGCCAACGTCAATCTGGGAGAGTTCAATACCCGCATCGCAGATGGCATTGATTTTCGCTTGCATCTCTCCACCACCAGTAAGGATAAGCTCACAATCGTTTGCTGACTGAACAATATCAAAATGTTTTGACAGTGCTTCTTCAATCTCAGGTGAGAGTGAAGCGTCGAAGGAGATATGAAGACGGTGGCGTTTTTCTGCCATAATGATTCCTACTACACCAAGACTACACCCATTTTGGCAAGTTGCAATCCCGATTGCATCGGAGAATTAGCGGTTTTGGCTTGACAAAGAGGGCACTTTGGGGAGAAATTACCCACTTGGGGCTCGTTTTGTGAGACCCTACCCCAAATCATGTTGCAAGTAAGGCAGATTAGTAAAACTTTTGGATCAACAAGAGCAGTTAATCAACTCAATTTAACGGTTGAGAAAGGGCAGATATGCGGGTTACTCGGCCCAAATGGAGCTGGGAAATCGACAACAATTCGCATTATTTGTGGAGTGCTTATTCCAAATTCTGGAACGGTTGAGATTGATGGAATTGACCTTGCAACAAATCCGAGTCGTGCGAAGCAATCTTTAGGATATGTTCCTGAAGGCGCACCGTTACCCCTTGAGTTATTGCCATCGGAATATTTATCAAGTATGGCTTCACTCTATGGTTTGAGTGGCACGCAAAAAAAGGAAGCTATTTACCATTGGGCAAAACGGTGTGATATCTCAAACGTGCTTCAAAAGCCAATAGGAACTCTTTCGCGTGGGTATCGACAACGAGTTGCACTTACTGCGGCATTGCTTCATGAACCAACATTATTAATACTTGATGAGCCATCAACAGGACTAGATCCAGTACAGCGAGCAACATTTCAATCTTTGCTAAGAGAGGTAGCAGAGCATGCTGCAGTTTTATATTCATCACATCATCTTGCGGAAGTTGAAGCAACTTGTGATGTTACAGTGATTATTAACCACGGCGAATTAATTGAGAATCACCGGTTTTCAGAATTGATGAATAAAGATAATCAAACCATTGAAGTTTCATCGAAAGAAGTTGCCAAATCTATAGGCGGGGAAGATTTAGAGGAACTTGAAAATGGGTGGGTGCGATGTTTAGTGGAACGAAGTGCAGAAGAGATTGTTGAGTTAGTCCAAAAAAATGGTGGGAATGTTCGGTTAATTCAACCAACAACACAGTCGCTTGAATCGAAGTATCTAGAACTTATTTTAGATTCAGAGGCAGGGCAATGAAGAATATTTTTCGCATCTGCATACGTGACACATGGTCTTTAATAGTCGTTCCAACAGGTGCAATCGTTTCCTCTCTGTTTGCTTTTTCTTGCGCAATAGTTTTTGTTTCGCAAGTTCTTGAACCAAACGCTTTTGCTTCAATGCAGCCAATGTTTGAATTTGCTGCTTGGCTACTGTTGTTGTTGTGCCCAGCAATCACTATGAGGTTAGTTGCCGAAGAGCGGCGTGTTGGAACGTGGGAACTACTTTTAGCTTCACCAGTATCCTCGTTTGAACTTGCAAAAGGAAAAATACTTTCTTCTGTGGTATTCCTTTGCTTTGTCTTGATGACAACCTTTCCGCTAGTCTTAGTTTTAGAGTTTTATGCAAGCGTTGATTATGGCGCGGTTGCTAGTGGGTATCTAGGTTTATTACTTCTTGGTGTAGCCGTCATGAGTACTGGACTCGTAGTTTCTGCGCTGGCAACTTCTCAGACGGTGGCTTATTTAGTGACAGCATTTGTTTGGTTGACCCTTTCGTTATCTATGAAAGTATTGCCTGCGTATGTCCCAACCAAATTTGCTGACATTTTCTTTGCGATTGATCCAGATCTGAGAATGTCGGCATTTTCAATAGGACTTATTGATACAGCAAACATTGTTTACTTCTTATCAATTTCCTTATCTATGGGTTGGATTGCAATTGTTGTAATCGAGAGGACAAGGCAAGTATCTTCATCCATTTGGAAAATTATCCTTAGTGGGTTGATGTTATTGGTTTCAATTGGTTCGATTAATTCTATTTCATTGAACAACAACTTTCGTTTGCGGATAGATGCAACAGGATCGAGGTCGTATACACTAAGTGACCAATCCTCAAATCTCTTGCAGAGTATTGATGAGCCATGGAAAATTGTTATTTTGCTTGATGAATCAAGGGCGGGTAGATCTGTTACAGGCCAAGTTGATGAGGTGCTTAGGAGATATTCTGAGGGCTCCAAGTACATTTCAGTACAGAGAATTGATCCATCAAATCCAAGTTCTATTGGAGAATACGACACTTTATTGCGTGAGTTGATGGAACTTTATGGTGATGAATTAACACAGGCGAGCGCAGCGATTCAAGAAGGAATGGAGCAGTTTCGTGGCTTAATGAGGTTTGCATCAAGTTCATCTGTGTGGGCTCAGTCACTTTCCGAAGTTCCATCCTCTAAGGACGAACAAGAGACCTTACGCACGCTTGCTGGGGCACTTTCACTGCTGGGTTCTGAAGGGAGTTTGATTCTGGATGAGGTGGACAAGGTACTACGAATTGATGAGAGCCAGCCGCTTCCGCAAATAGCACTTGCCAGAGATATTTTGGTCGCTGCTACAGGACAATGGTCGAGAGAACTTGCTGAGGTAGCTTGGTGGTTATCTCGAGGAAGAAGCGAATCAATTGCAGAGAGTTGCAGCAGTGAAGCTACTTCGTTTGAAGAGATGGCAGCACAATTAGCCCTTGTTGATGACACTCTTCGACGACTAGGAGAATTGGAACTTGGTCATTTGGCAACACAACTGACAACTGGCGAGGGAGCAATTATTCTTTCACAGAGCAGGGCGACCATGATTCCTGCAAGTATGTTGTTCCCTAAACAAATTGGTGGGGCAAACACGATTGCAGTTGATCAACGATTCAGAGGTGAGCAAATCATTTCTTCCGCAATGAGATCATTGCAATCCGACGTGTTGCCAACAGTTGTTTTTGTACACGCTGAGAAAAACTCACTCCTAGGGCAACGTCAAAATAATAATGATGTTCGTGCGGCAATGGGTCTCTTAGAAATGAGTAGGTTTGGTGTTGAGGAATGGATTCCATTTGATGGGCGTCGCCCAACAATTGATGATGGTCCAATTGTATGGATTGTTATACCTCCATCAAGTAGGGTTGGTTTTGAACCGTCATTGCGAGAACAAAAATTACTTGATGCGGTAGAAGGATTAATCGCTGAGGGAGAGCCAGTTATGCTCAATGTGCAACCAAGTTTGTTGCCTAGATATGGGCAACCGGATCCCTGGAATGTGATCGCTGAATCTGTCGGGATTACTCTAGATACAGAGAGGGTACTTGTTGAACGTGTAGCAATTGGACCGAACAACCTTGAGGTACAACGTTCTCAAATGATTAATAGAACAAACAGCGAACATGTCATTGCTCGTGCAGTAGAGGGAAGACAAGTTTTTATTCCACTTCCTATCTCTATGGAGGGGGGAGAATCTTTGATTGTTGTGAATCCCTCAGATGATCGCTGGCTTGATTCGCAATGGGAGCGTGAAGTTATAGATATTGCAGGTAAAATTCCGCTAGAGGAGGATGTAACAATTGCTGCTGCAACCAAACATCACGGTGGAGCTCGAGCAGTTGTCGTTGGCTCAGGTGGATGGTTGCTTTCCTGGGCTTCTGACCGAGCAGTTTCGTTGGGAGGAGGTCAAGTTGCAATGGTAAATCCCGGGAACAGTGAGTTACTCCTTGCTTGCGTAGAGTGGTTGTCTGGACTCGATGATTGGATTGCAGCAGGTCCGATTGGCCAACAGTCAAGCAGAGTTGATGGATTATCAAGACCAATGTATCTCGCGTGGACAGGTATTCTTGTATTGGGTATTCCGCTTTTGCTCCTTGCTTCTGCATTGTTTATTTCAATGAGGAGATATAGACAATGATTTTACGAAGAGATATTTGGGTTCTCTGTTGTATTGCATTAATTTCTTCTGTGTTTGCAATGAGTATTCATAATGAAGAAATAGCAAAATCATTGGAGACCTCTGAACACCTTATCCAAACACAATCACTCCATTTTGACACAATCCAAAAGATCGTGCTACACAAAAACGGAAGAGAATTGGAGTTTACATTTAACGATGGCGAGTGGTGGCAAGTGTTACCATTTGAAATGCGGATGGATTCTGCTTCCATGTTAGCTCTGATTCGATCCGTTCAAGGAGTGCAAAGAATTGGAACTATTACTGAGGAAACCAAATTGCCTACGCTTGGCTTAGGAGATAATTCAAATTGGATAGCACTTTCGGATGGGAATGAAACAATAACGATACATTTTGGAAGGAAAACCCTTGCTGGGCGAGCATATGCACAAGTGGGTGATTCGCCTCCGGTTATTGTTGATCAGTCATTGCATCGTCGAGCTATCGATATGGACCACAAATTATGGAGAGATGTTCGCTTATTTCCAGATTTTACAATAGATGGCGAGAGTATCGAAAGAGTTGTCAGAGGAGATCGATTACATCTTCAACAATCTGGTGGTTCATGGGAGATGAAAGAGCCAGTTAATGCTCGTGTTGATTACGATATTCTCACTGAGTGGATTGGGCGAATCGCAGCAATGCGAGTAGGTTCATTTGTGATTGATGAACCAACTAATCTTGAGATGTTTGGCTTGCTCGATCCAGTGGCAACATTTTCTGTGAGTGATCGTAATGGGACAACACACAATCTTCTTGTTGGATCGCGAGTATCTGCTAATTCTCAAGATCGCTATGTCATGCTTGCAGATAGGCCAGTCGTGTTTAAAGTTCAGTGGAAAATTTTATCGCAGTTGTTTCCTGCATCAGAAATTTTTGTTGATTCAACTGGAAGCGCAGTTTCAAGGTTTGATGTTAAACGCGTTTCGATTAGATTTAACAATTCTGAGGTGCTTCTAATACGAAATGTAGAGCGATGGCTAGATAAAGATGGAGTGCCATTCGACACGAACCAAGTAGATGACTTGTTAACGTGGTTACTCGAAACAAAACCACCAAGCGTTGCTATTGGGCAATATCCAAAAATTGATGAAATTGCGACAATTACTCTTGAGGGGTATGACTTGAATCCACTAGACACGGTTCGGGTTGCTAGCAATCCAGGCGGGGGAGTAATCCTCGAAAACGGAGATAATGTTCTTAGACTTCATCCAGACGAATCTCAAATCCTCCTTCAGCCCTTTATCAAATAAAAGTTTCTGAGGCAACCTGCTTATGTTGCTTATTTGCAATGGTTTACGAGATATCGTTCAACGGTATCTACTCCGGATGGTTCTTCCTCTATGCGCGTTGTGGAAAGGGTAGTAAGGAGCGAATTCATATTGATTTTAGGCGTCATGTTGGACCGGTGCTGTGCGGTGAATACCCAGAGTTCATTGGCTAGATTCTGATTGAAAATGTGCTGGAACAACGTTGTTCCACCTTCAACCATGATATTTGTTGCATCGTATTTTGTTACGAGATGTCGAAACAATAACGCAAGGTCGAGTACTCCATTAGTTCTTGGTAGGGATAGAAGCTCGTAGTCTGAAAACGCAGAAGTCTCAGCACCTTCTGCGTGAACTAATAGAGTAGGTGCATCTTCGTTAAGAATGTTAGATTCAAGCGGTGTGCGAAGGGTCGGGTCTATCACAACTCGAATTGGTGTTCGGTGTTTTATTGCCCCACGTACAGTCAATGTTGGGTTGTCTGCAACAACAGTTCCTACCCCGACTACAATCGCATCGACACAACCACGTTCTTCATGGACAAGTTGCTGGCTTTCTTCACAACTAATCCAATTTGATTCATTTCTTGGAGTTTCGATGCACCCATCTTTTGTCTGCGCCCACTTACATGTAACCCATGGGAGACCTGTTTTGATTTTGTATGCAAATGGAGCGATGAGTTCATCGCATATCTCATCATGAGCAATTTCTACTTCAATAGAATTTCTTCGCAAAAAATCAATCCCGCCACTAGCGTCTTCGTGAGGATCACGAACTCCGATGACAACTCGTGCAACACCAGCTTTGAGTAATGCTTCTGAACAAGGCGGTGTTTTCCCCTGATGGTTGCATGGTTCTAGCGTGATGTATGCCGTACTTCCTTGTGCATCGTCTCCGGCCATTGCTAAAGCATTTATTTCAGCATGTGCCTCACCATATTTTTCATGGAACCCTTCCCCAACAATATCTCCATCACTGTTGGTGATAATGCACCCAACCATTGGGTTTGGTTCCGCAGTTCCGTGACCCATCACAGCGAGTCGTGCTGCTTGATGAAGGATAGAAAGATCAAATTCGGATGACATGAGAGGTACAGATTACAAAAAAAGAAAGCCCGCAGGGTAGACCTTTGGGCTTTCTTCGGGGGTTGGGGCAAAAATGTATTTATGTTTTTAGAACTTCTTTCTTGAGATTTTCTGGCATCAAACGGTACTCAGATGGTTCCATCGTGCTAGAAGCACGACCTTGGGTCATACCACGGAGAACAGTTGTGTACCCGAACATTTCTGAAAGGGGGACTTCAGCATTGATTATTCTGACAACGCCTCGAAGTTCAGAGTCATTGATTTGGCCACGACGACTTGATAAGTCGCCACTGACTGAACCGAAGAATTCATCTGGAGTCGTAATCATTACTTTCATGATTGGTTCAAGAAGTGCAAGTCCTGCCTTTGTGCATGCTTCTCGGAAACCCAGAGCACCAGCTTGTTCAAATGCCACTTGGCTTGAGTCAACTTCGTGGTATGAACCATCTACAAGTTCGCAGCACACGTTGACCATTGGGTATCCACCAAGGATTCCTGATGAAGAAGCGTTTCGTACGCCGTGTTGTACTGAAGGGACATACTCGCGAGGAATTGAACCATGTGAGATTTTGTCTACAAAGACAATTCCATTTTTCATAACGAGTTCTTGTTCTTCTGCTTCTGCGGCGGTCATTGGACGAACATTCATGACGACATCGCCAAACTGACCACGTCCACCAGATTGTTTCACAAACTTGCCACGAACATTTTCAGCGACACCAGTAATAGTTTCACGGTAGGAGACTCTTGGGGTTCCAACGTTCACACCGATTTTTAGATCACGTGTTAGTTTATTCTTGACGATTTCAAGGTGAAGTTCACCCATTCCCGAAATAATTGTTTCGCCAGTTTCTTCATTGTAGTTTGCGTGGAACGAAGGGTCTTCGCGACGAATAGTTGTAAGTGCTTCACCAAGTTTCTTCTTGTCATCGTTTGTAATTGGTTCGATGGACATTGAGATTACAGGGTCAGGGAAGTGCATTCGTTCTAGAATAATTGGGTCATTCGTATCACAGAGTGTGTCACCTGTTACAGAGTTTTTTAAACCAATAACAGCAACGATTGAGCCAGCTCCTGCATACTCAAGTGCTTCGCGATCCTTCGCGTGCATTTCATAAATACGGGATACGTTTTCCTTGCGACCATTGCCTGGGTTCAAAACCCGACTTCCTTTTTCAAGACGACCAGAGTACACCCGAACATAAGTCAAGTCACCGTGCGAGTCGCTCACTACTTTGAATACTAAACCAGAGAATGGTGCATCTTCGCTATTTGGACGAGACAACTTTTCATCTTCGTCTTTAGGGTTTGCACCTTGTACTTCTGGTACTTCTGTTGGATTAGGAAGATATTCAATTACACCGTTTAGGACGCGCTGGACACCGATATTCTTCAGTGCCGAACCACAATATGTTGGGAAAGCACGCATATCGATAGTTGCTCGTCGAAGAGCAGCCTTGAGTTGTTCCTCAGTAATTGCAAATTCATCTTCAAGATAGAGTTCAGTCAATTCATCATCAAGTTCAGCAATTCTCTCAATGATGTCGTGTCTCCAAAGATCCGCCATCTCTTGCATATCTTCAGGAATATCACGTTGTTCAACGACAGAACCCATGTCACCACTGTCAAAGTAGTAAGCTTTCATTTCGATGAGGTCGATGATACCCTCAAATGTATCACCAGCACCGATTGGTAGTTGCACAGCAATTGCATTTGCCCCGAGCCGTTGGCGGAGAGTTCCATAACTGAATTCAAAATCTGCTCCGATCTTGTCCATCTTGTTGATGAGGCAAAGTCGTGGCACGTTATACCGATCAGCTTGACGCCAAACCGTTTCGGATTGTGCTTCAACGCCTTCCTTTCCATCAAAGACAGCAACGGCACCATCAAGAACTCGCATGGATCGTTCAACTTCAATGGTGAAGTCAACGTGACCGGGAGTATCAATTAAGTTGATCGTATACTCTTTGTTACCATAATCCCAAGGGCAAGTAGTTGCAGCAGACTGAATCGTAATGCCACGTTCTTGTTCTTCTTCAAGGAAGTCCATCGTTGCAGTACCTTCATGTACTTCACCAATCTTGTAACTCTTTCCTGTGTAGTACAGGACACGTTCGGTAACGGTAGTTTTTCCGGCATCGATGTGAGCACAGATGCCAATATTTCGTACGTAATTTAAATCTTTAATCATAATTCTTTACCAATCAGACCAAAATGGTCATAACTTTGATATCCCAACACCCATCACACGCGTGGCGAGTAATACTATTTCTCTTTTTGTTGTAACTAACACTTTTTAGCCCAAGCTTTCCTGAGCGTTCCTTTTCAGGATTCAATCAGTGCAGCTGGGCCTCTTCTTCATCTTCTTGCAACGGTAAACTCCTTCCGCTGCGTCATAGCAAAGCTATGACTGAGGCCACGTAACGCCATCAACAAGTTGCGACAATCGCAAAAAGGTAGGCAAGCCCCGTATTTTATACGAAAAAAAACGTTAGTCAATGATTATTTATGAAGAACGGACGAGTAGTTCGCGTTTTATGCCTTTTTTAGACAAAATTGGCTCGATTTCCTTAAGAAAACGCCTTCCATCTTGTGTATATCCTGCAGTTGGTTTCAAATCAGGTAACTGATTTGCAAAATACTTGTTAAACCGAACCATCATCAGTTCACGAACATATTTTGCAAGCATCGAAGCAAGCGCAACAGGCATATGGCGTTCATCACTTTTTGAAGCGAATGTGATGGTACACAGGGATCCCTCAATATCAAGACGGTACCTGCTCAATTCTTGGGTTTCAGCGAGCACTTGAATTTGTGCATGTGGCCAGCAGAGTTGTAAATCATTTCGATATTGTATTCTGCCTCCATGCCTGTCAATCATTATTCGTGGATGCTCATTGGACCATTGTTTGGTGATTGCAGCGACATGTTGCATGGCGAGTGAAAAATTCAGTGCAGTTTTTGAAGAGTGCTCTGTTCGCTCATTATATTTTTCAGCATCTACAGAAATGCAACGAAGTAATGCACAACGAACATTTTCCTTTGCAAGGCCACGGCGAAGAAGCGACGAATCAATTTTTAATGCTTGTTTGTCATTGCTGTATGGAAGTGGAGTTTTCGTATTGCACCAGAGTTCATCAGACACTTTGCAGTTGGCTGCATTGAAAAGCTGTTCGTCATCAGAAAACTGTTGTCCCATCGCTGCAAAAAAAGAAAGCACCCCTCGTTCAAGATGTAGCAATCCTTTTTTAGTAGAACCAGATTTCAACTTCTTGGAATCGTTTACGGCGATTCTTTTTTTAGCATCTCGTCTAGTTTTACAAATGCAGTGTTTAAGCATTGACCATAAGTCTGGCTCGCCATCTGCTGGGTCATATTGTTCTAAGACAAGTACTGAAGCGCCAACACAAAGAGGTCCGAACATCGGTCCATAGCCGGCTTCATCAATACCTGCATACACGAGCATTTGCTAATCATACCCGTAGATTTATTAACGCGCGGTTAATTAAACTACAATACACTTCATGGCGAAGGTACTTATGGCAATGTCTGGTGGGGTCGATTCATCGGTCGCTGCTGCGTTATTGACGCAAGAGGGACACGAAGTGATTGGATGTTTCATGCGACTTGGTTCAGTAGGAGATGAAGTTGATCAAGAAATTACAATTGGGCACAAGGGGTGTTGTTCAATTGATGATGCACATGATGCACGACATGTCAGCGCAAAACTTGGCATGATGTTTTATGCACTTGATTTTAAAGATGATTTTGGGAAAATTATTGATTACTTCGTCGACGAATACAATGCAGGGCGAACTCCAAATCCTTGTATTCGTTGCAATGACTGGTTGAAGTTTGGGAGATTGCACGAATACGCAAAGTCGATTGGAGCGCAATTTGTTGCCTCTGGTCATCATGCTCAAATTTTGCAGGGAGCAGATGGTGCTGAATTACACATGGGCGCAGATATTGGCAAAGACCAAAGTTACGTATTGTTTGGGGCAAATCGGGAGCGAATTGGAGAGATGATCTTGCCTATTGGCCACTTGCAAAAAAGTGAGGTTCGGGAATTAGCGAAAGAATTTGACTTACCTGTTTTTGATAAACCGGATTCACAAGAAATTTGTTTTGTCCCAGATGACAATTATGCAAACTTAATTGCAAAGAAATCACCCGGAAGTTTGAGGCAAGGTGAGGTACTCGATGCTGAAGGCAACGTAATTGGTGAACACGATGGGCAGCAAAGATACACAATTGGTCAGAGAAGGGGGCTTGGTATTGCGATGAGTTCGCCAATGTACGTAGTTGCGAAAGATCCAGTGATGAATACAGTTACGATTGGTGGCGAAGAATTACTCAACACAAATACAGTTCTAGCAAAAGATGTGAACTGGCTAATTGATGCAAGTGAATCATGGATTCCTTGTACAGCAAAAATTCGGTACAACACACCTCCTGCACACGGAAAAGTAAGAGCAGTAGATAATTTTCTCGAAGTGCAATTTGACGAGCCACAACGAGGTGGTGCCCCAGGTCAGGCGGTGGTTTGTTATCAAGGAACGAAAGTAATCTGCGGTGGGTGGATTGAGCGTGTCTCATGATTGATTGGACACTGCCCTATGACTCAAATAGAGAACCCATTGTTGGTAAAAATGTTGTTGCATGTTCACATCCACTTGCTTCCCAAGCAGGGCTTGAGATGATTCGTCTTGGAGGAAACGCTGTCGATGCAGCACTTGCTGCGGGAATTGCAAGCACTGTTGTTGAGCCATGCGCTAATGGAATTGGTGGTGACGCATTTGCAATTGTGCATGATGGAACCAACATTTATGGCATTAACGGTTCAGGAAAATCTCCTGCACTCATGCCAACTTCGATTGATGGTGATATTCCATCGGTCGGATGGTTGCCAGTTACTGTTCCTGGAGCAGTTGCAACATGGATGATGCTCCATGAACGTTTCGGCAAGTTGGCTCTGAGCCAAATTGTTTCTCCAGCGGTTTCGTATGCACGAAACGGTTTTTTAGTTTCGCCTCAAACAGCTACAAGATGGCAAAACGGGACTGATAGGTTTAGAGGTGAGCAGGCATGGTGTGACACTTTTTTGTTTGATGGTAAGGCGCCAGAAGTTGGGCAGTGCATTACGCTGCCTGACCATGCAAACACTCTTGAAGAAATTTGTGAAACTAAAGGCGAATCATTTTATCGAGGAAACCTTGCGCGCCAAATGGACTCTGCTTCAAAGGCTGGTGGAGGTTATCTTCGAAAAGAGGATTTGGAGTCACACAAAAGCGAGTGGGTTGATCCGCTGTCGGTAGAAGTTGGTGATTCAAAGTTTTATGAACTTCCACCAAACGGGCAAGGGATTGCTGCACTCATTGCAATGAAAATTTTAAAAGAATCTGGTATTGATTTAACAAATTGCGATACGCCCGAAGTACTCCACATACAAATTGAAGCGATGAAGCGCGCCTTTGCAGATGCACATGCATTCGTTGCTGATCCAGACATCTCAGGTGACTGTTGTGATTTACTCCAAGATGCAAGAATTACAAAACACTCTGCATCAATTTCAAATGAAGCGACTGGTATAGATGCGAACACGATTCCGCGATATGCATCAACGGTCTATCTTGCCACGGGTGATGAAAGTGGCATGCAGTGTTCGTTCATTCAAAGTAATTTTGAGGGTTTTGGTTCAGGCATGGTCGTTCCGAAAACTGGGATAGCATTGCAAAATCGAGGACGCGGCTTTTCGCTTGACCCGAATCACCCAAACTGCATTGGCCCAAACAAGAGACCCTTCCACACAATCATCCCTGGATTCCTAGAGCAGGGTGATTTGAGAACTCCATTTGGAGTTATGGGAGGACCGATGCAGCCACAAGGGCATTTGCAAGTTGTTTGCCGAATGGTGTGTGCAAATCAAAACCCTCAAGCAGCCCTCGATGCGCCTCGCTGGAAATTGCTTGGTGGTAAAAAAGTTACGATTGAGCCCGGTTTCCATGAAAACATCTATGAGAAACTCCGTGGGATGGGGCATGAAGTATTACTCGCTGAAAGTCGAACTGTTGCGTTTGGCGGGGGGCAAATCGTTCAAGGAATCGAAGATGGCTATGCTGGTGCTAGCGATTCAAGGCGTGACGGTCAAGCAGTATGTTCCTGATATAATGACCCACTTAAACAGGAGATACCTATGACTACTACCACTGAATATCTAGGCTCAAACGCAGAAAATCTACTTTCTTACAAAGCAAAGGTATCCTCGGATTTGCTACATCTACCCGGAAGCGACTTTATTGATCGCACGTGGAAAAACAGCGATCGGAATCCGCAGGTGTTGCGGAACCTTGCTTCCATTTATAACCATGGTCGGTTGGGTAGCAGTGGGTATCTTTCCATTCTTCCTGTTGATCAAGGTATTGAGCATTCGGCAGGTGCTTCGTTTACTCCAAACCCGCTCTACTTTGACCCTTCAAACATTTGCGAACTCGCCGTCGAAGGTGGGTGCAACGCAGTTGCCTCTACTTTTGGAGTATTTGGCACAGTTGCTCGCACATATGCTCACAAAATTCCATTCATTGTCAAAATAAATCATAATGAACTCATTACGAGCCCAAATAACTTTGACCAAATTATGTTTGGTACTGTTGAAGAAGCGTGGAACTTAGGAGCAGCAGCAGTTGGAGCAACAATTTATTATGGTTCTGAAGAATCAGGACGTCAAATTCAGGAAGTTGCACACGCATTTTCACTTGCACACGAACTCGGGATGGCGACAGTGCTGTGGTGTTACCTGCGAAACAGTGATTTCAAAGTAGACGGAACAGATTACCACGCATCTGCCGACTTGACTGGTCAAGCAAATCATCTTGGTGTGACAATTGAAGCAGACATCATTAAGCAAAAGCAGGCGACGAACAATGGTGGTTATATTGCGATGAACGAAGGTGGAACTTCCTATGGTAAGTTCCACAAGGGAATGTACGATGATCTTTGTACCGATCACCCAATCGATTTATGTAGGTATCAAGTGTTGAATTGCTACAGTGGCCGCTGCGGTTTAATCAACTCTGGCGGAGCATCGGGCGATGATGATTTCGCTCAGGCTGTTGAAACAGCAGTAATCAACAAACGCGCAGGTGGATGTGGTCTTATAAGTGGTCGTAAATCTTTCCAACGACCAATGAAGGACGGCGTGCAATTACTTGGTGCAATCCAAGACGTCTTCCTTGATGATTCAATTACGATTGCTTGAAATTAAACGACCCGCGGGATAGTTTTTTCCGTGGAAAAATTAAACGACCCGCGGGATAGTTTATCTGGGGGTCCTGGGTGTTAACTTGTTGCGATTTGACGAATTGGTTTATGTACGCGAGATTCTTCCAAACGGCGCTGGGATTCAACAACCGAAGTAAACTCTTCACCGAAACGAATCAAACGTAAACTGTTTGCGATAACAACAACATATCCAAGTGCGTAATAAAAAGGCGTAATCCAAATATTTATGTTTCCTGTTGCTGCAAGTGCAAGACCAACAATGGCAAGCAAAAGCGACATGCCAATGTTTTGCCCAATCACGCTTTTTGTTTTTCGAGCAAGAGAAATGAGGAATGGAATGTTGCGAAGATCGTCGTTCATCAAGGCAACTCCTGCGCTATTTGTTGCAATATCAGAACCGCTTAAACCCATTGCGACACCAACATCAGCTGTGGCAAGAATCGGACCATCGTTTATACCGTCACCAACAACAAGCGTACTATGCCCGCGACTGATTAGATATTTTAGTTCTTCGTGTTTTTCTTCGGGCAAGCATTCTGCTTCAATGGAATCAACCCCTACAGATTCAGCAACACGCTTGGCCACATCGAGACGGTCGCCAGTAAAGATAGAAACTCGTCGTACACCATTTCGCCGCATGTTTTCAACAGCTTCTGCAGCGTGTGGTCGAAGTTTATCTTCTAGGCCAACAGCACCCATGTATTGCGTGCCACGCATGATGTGTACACTGGACATGCCTTCAATTTTTTCAGAAACCCTTGAGACTTCCTTGGCAACATTGGCATCAAGATCGGTGAGCCACGCACCACGACCTGCATAAATATCAGCGCCATCAGTGTGTGCAATGACACCACGACCATGAATTTCTTCGTATTTATCAACATTCCCTGGTGTGATATTTGCTTGTGTTGCGGTATCGAGAATTGATTTTGCAAGCGGATGATTAGAATGTTGCTCAGCATCTGCTGCTGCTTGTAGCAGTGCGGCTCCTTCAACACCATCTGCTGGAGCAAGTCGACTGACAGCAAATTTACCAGTTGTAAGTGTTCCTGTTTTGTCCATGATGACAGTGTCAACACCAGAAGCGGCTTCAAGCGTTTGGGTGTGTTTAATCATGATACCCAGACGCGCAGCTGCAGCGAATGCAGCAACCATTGCGGTAGGGTGCGCGATGAGTAAACCACCGGGACAGGTTACAACCAGCACGGTAATTGCGCGAACTGCAGCTGCGCCCCTAATTGCTTCGTCAGCACTTCGACTTGTAAAGAACCAGACTACTGCTGCAACCATGACGACTATAGAGAAGTAATACGAAGCGAGTTGCTCGATGAGCTCTTGTCGTTGGGTTCGTGTTGATTCCGCTTCGCGGATAAGCGATTCTACTTTACCGATTGTTGTTTCTGCTGCAATCGCAGTTACCTTGACGTCAATTTGCCCAGTGAGGTTTGTTGTGCCCGCATACACTTCAGTTCCACTTGTTGCTTCAATAGGAACGGCTTCACCAGTAAGTGAAGCTTGGTTGATATCAGAATTTCCTGAAACAATTACACCATCAACAGGAAGATTTTCTCCGGGTCGGATTCTGACAACCATATCGATTGAAACTTCTGAAAGTGGAGCATCTCGTTCAATATCGTTTTCTATAATCCTTGCACTTCCAGGAGTGAGGTCAACAAGATTTCTGATTGCACGTTGAGCACCCCACGCGGTGCGACTGAGAATTAAATTTGCCATCCACAGAAATAACGCGAGGAATCCAGCAGCGAGATACATGCCAGCAGACAAAGCCGCTACGACAGCAAGGGATGCAAGGGCGTCGCTAGATGGTTTGCCTTTTTTAATTTCGCCACATGCTCCGGCTAGTAGTGGGATTACAAGAATAATTGCACCGATTGAAGCTGGGATATCTGAGACGAGTGCATGGGCGCCTAGGAGGTGCCCAATCCACGAAACAGCAAGCAAAACACCTCCGCTGAGTGCCACTAAAAGTCGGCGTTCAAGGCGACGTGCACCTTCCATTGTGCCTGATTGCGTGGCATCATTCGCAGAATTCCCCATATTCATCTCGTTAGAAGTGATTTCAGACATATTTTTAAGATTCCTCAGTGATTCTTACCTACTATAGGCGGTTTCATGGGTGATTGTTCGTGTAGGATTCTCGTAATCTTATGAGATATAGTCCGAACATGGAAGCAGGTACCCTATGACTAACGTTGCAGTGATTGGAGATGGTCAAATGGGATTGGTAATGGCTGATGCCCTTACCGCTCGAGGGGTGCATGTTCGGCTCTGGGGCCCGTTTCCATCACATGTTGACGACCTTGCTGAACGCCGAAAATCTGCGAGATTACCACATTTTATGCTTTCCGACGATGTGCGAGTCACCCCAAATGCAGAGGAAGCGCTTAGTGATGTGGATTTTGCCCTTAACGCGATTCCAACGCAGTACATTCGAAAAGTGTGGGGTAATCTTTCAAACTCTGTTCCCGAAGGAGTTCCAGTTGCTTGTGTTGCAAAGGGAATTGAGATTGGGACAAATGTGCTGCCAACTCAAATTATTGAAGAATTGTTGGGAGAAGGACATTCTACTTGTGTTCTTTCGGGTCCGACAATTGCAACGGAGTTAGTTCGCAGGCAACCTGCTGTAATGGTATCGAGTTCGATAGATGAAGCAGTTGCGAAACAAGTGCAAGATTTATTTGACGTGCCTTGGCTCCGGGTATACACACATGGCGATCCACTAGGCGTTGAACTTGCAGGAGCATTGAAAAATGTGATTGCGATTGCTTCAGGTATTTGTGATGGAATGGAACTCGGCGACAATGCAAAATCTGCAATGCTTGCAAGAGGACTTGCAGAAATTTCACGGCTTGGGGTTTCCCTTGGTGCACAACTTGAGACTTTTTTCGGGATCGCTGGCGTTGGAGATTTGGCGACAACATGTTTTAGTCCACATGGTCGTAACCGAACGTGTGGAGAGCGATTAGGCAAAGGGGAAGAATTGCAAACGATTACTGAAACAATGGGTTCGGTGGTTGAAGGTGTTTCGACAACAAAAGCAGTTAATGCATTAGCACAGGAACAAGGTGTAGAAATGCCGATAGCATCTGTAATGTATCGCGTATTATTTGAAGGACTCTCGATACATGATGCAATCAGTTCGCTGATGTCACGAGATTTGAGAGCAGAACAACTTCGACGTTGATTACATGAATCTTACTCGTTGAATCCTGAAGAAACTAAAGCCGTTAGTTCGGTGATTGCGTCATCTGCATCCTCACCATTTGCGTTGATTGTGAGTTTAGTGCCCTGTATGGCAGCAAGCATCATTAATTGCATGATGGATTTTGCGTCAACTTGATCACTATTATCATGACCAACTGTAATAGAAGCACTGAATTTTCCTGCTATTTCAGCAAACAACATCGCAGGTCTTGCGTGCATACCAAGACGGTTGTTGATGGTGATGGTTGTTGAAGCAGTAGGCATAATTAGGTGAGGGTCTTATAGGTTTGGCAACTCTTGTGAGGTGCGCTTTGCAAAAAAGTGTAATGGTTACGAGTTAACGAACCGCGCTATCTGTTTCACCAAGTAAGGTGAGTACGTCTTCAATTGATGTTGCTTGACGCAAGAACCGCCTGAAAGTGTCTTGGCTTAGACTGCTGAAGATAGCTTCCATTGCGTCAAGGTGGTTTTCTGGTTGATCTTCTGGGCTAAGTAAAAGTACCACCGAATATACTGGTTCACGGTCAAGTGCTTTGAAATCCACGCCATCTTGACTATTGCCTATAGCGATGTGCATCGTTTTTATATCAGCATGTTTCACGTGAGGAACAGCAACACCGTGACCGAATCCAGTCGAACCCTTGTTTTCGCGTCGAATGATTGCTTTTGTAAAATCAACACGTTGATCTTCAGTTACACATCCTGATGAAACAAGAGCATCTACCATTTCGGAAATGACACCATCGCGATTAGTGGCTTTGAGTTCTGGAATAATTGCGTTCTGTACGACTATATCCATTAGTTTCATCGGTCAGTTCCTCCAGTGGGGGTGTTATGTTTATGATCCCGAAGTTTACTTTTTAAGTCTGTAAGTTGGCGGACACTTCGATCAACGGAACCATCAATAGCAGCGTACATATCATCATCTTCGTTACTGGAAACGATATTGTCATGATGCTCAACATTTGTGAGGATTTCAACCACAAATCCATGATTAGTTTTTTCTATAATGACATCGATTTGTTCAATTCGGTCATAGAACCGAGTGAGTTTGCTTGCCTTTGAGTTGATGTATTCCTCAATTGAGGGTGTCATTTCAAGGTGTTTGCTACTGATTTTAATTTGCATGGACTCTTCTTTCTTTATTCCTTGTTTGGGGTCTTAGGTTCTATTTTAGCAGGTTCTTTACTCTGCACGCCAGCTGCCATTTGGTGATCTGGAACCAAGACCCCGCCACTTACTGCGAATCGGATGGCTTCTTCAACAGTTATTGGCAAGTCAATGGAGTCTTTCCTCTGGACAGTAATGGTATATCCAGTAAATGGAGTAGGTGAACTTGGAATAAAAACAGTTATGGAGTCGGGAAGTTGTGTTTCGATGGATTGCAATGAACCACCTGTCATAAAACCGACGGACCAGATGCCTTTGCGGGGATATTCCACTGCGACAACTCGGCTGAATTTCGGTTTGTCCTCATCGCTTATCAGAAAATCAACAAGTTGTTTGATGTATGGGTACACCTTTCGAATGACTGGAACTGCAACCATAATTTTTTCAATTCGCCTGTATAGAGCCCGCCCAATAAATCCACCAACGAGGCGACCTGAAATATACACAATAATTGCAGCAACAAGTAACCCAAGAAGGTTCATCCAAGGATGGTCTACCCACCATGAATTAACAGCATCGGCGAAGAGAGTGTTTGACAACTCTTGCATTGCTGCGGTGTCATTTTCCGAAATGTTTTGGGCAATTGCTTCAGCATTTAGCGTATCTTGATCCGGCGCAAGTGCAAGGGACTCTGCAAGATTTGGAAAGTGCTTTGGGATTTGGCTAAATGCAGAGCGAATTCCACTATTGATTGGTTCGGCAATTGTAGAATCAATAAATTGATACGCTTTGACGAGAAGCCATAACGTGAGCACAGATGGGAGAAGGACAGCAAGTCCCCTAAGAAAAGGTCTGGATTTTTTTTTAGATTCGCTCATATTTTGTTCTTTATCATACCCTTAGTTTCTCTGCAACTAATTGAATTGCATCTGGATACATTTCACATTCCAGTGTAAAAACTCTGTCGGCAACTATCTCAGGGGTATCACCAGGGTGTACAGGGCAAGTTTTTTGGAGAATAGTTGGACCATGGTCGTATTCTTCATCTACATAATGTACTGTGCAGCCGGTTTCAGAGTCACCCTTTTCGACCACGGCCTCATGGACTCGCATTCCAAACATTCCCTTACCTCCATAATTTGGGAGAAGCGAAGGATGAATATTGATGATTCTTCCAACCATCCATGGTTCGATTGTTAGGAGACGAAGGTATCCACACAAGCAGATTAAATCAGGACGGGCATCGTCTAACCATGCTTGGACTCGTTTATCGCCTTCTTCAGGGGATTCATCCGCACTGCGAGCGACGGCAATATCAAGACCTCGGTTTGTCAAACGTTCAATTCCCGCAATGCCAGGGCGTGATGCAATTGCAAGTGTGATGTGAGCATCAAGTGTTTTTTGTTCGATGCAATCAAGAAGGTTGAGAATCGTGCGCCCACCACCGCTGAATAAAACTGCAATGTTAGTAGTCATTCACTTTCCTTTGAAGAGACAGTTGGTGGCGAGGTAAACGGAATAGCGATGCCATCTTTGTCAACACTTACCATTGTCATAATCGCTTTGGTCACCTTGTGACTTTCTGCCGAGGCAAATCTTTCAGCTTCGACAATGACTTCGATTGTTACTGATGATTTACCGGTTTTAATCGTACTCGTATAAAAACGTACGATATCTCCTACATATACCGGTTGTTGGAAATCAACTTTATCGATTGAAGCAGTTAACCAGCGGTGAGTTCCATGTTTTCGAGCTTCGATAAATCCTGCCTGGTCAATGTATGAAAGAATTATGCCACCAAAAATGGTGCCGTAAACGTTAGAGTCTCGAGGCATCATGACGACGCAAAGTGCTATTGAATCAACCATATGTATATCATCGTTCCTCTTGCAATAACCCGCAAGCGAAGAGTGCCCACCATTTTTGTCTAGTTTTATCATTTTCCAACAATGCGAAGGGGATTTGATTTGCAATTTCTTTTGAAAAAGTTTTGGCAATGATAACCGCATGTTCTGGGTGTGACCATTGTTCGTGTTGTGCCGTCTTGATCAAGATTGGCATGAACCGTTCTTGGTCAATAATCATTGCAGCAAGGGCAATATCAGGGTCTATGGTGCCATCAGATTTATGCAATGCTCTCCAGGCAAGTTTGTAGTTGTTTTCATTGATGATTTTTTGAATTGTTGCAAGCGATTCATTTTGCGTTTTAATATCGAGAGTTGGCAAACCTTGGATTGCAGAGAGAAGTACTGCAGCCTTTTGACGCTCAAGATCGTAGTCCTTTTCCCATGCTTGAATTAACGCTTCACTTTTATGTGATGCAAGTTCGTTGATGGCAAGTACGCTGAGCACAACGCTACCGTCTCGATCACGTACCGGCAAACTCACAAGATCAGGATATGTCGATTCTCTATGCATGGAAGGGTACCAAGCGAGCAGTTTTTCTATCCATGGGGAGGGATTACTAATAGTATTTAAGAGAGGAGTTGGATTTTCTCTTTTGGTATCCCACCATAATGCGGATTCGTACAATTCTGGAGCGATGCTTACGCCTTGTAAATCTAAAATGCGATTTTCTTTAAATGCATGTTCCACAAGAAGTTGTTGCGCCATTTCTGAGGCGTCTGTGTTACTCTCTAGAATGGGCTCTAACAGCGGAAGAAGTTCATCGAATGTACTTTCTTTGAGTAATTCAATGCCATGGAGTTGGTCGGTCGTTGCTGTGGAAGCGAGTAATTTGTGTATATCAGATTGTGTTTGATAATTGGCGGCAAAAAGACCTGCAATGACAGCAATGCTAATTGTGAGTAAGAATGGCAAGAGGCGTTTCACATTCGCAGTGTAAGCGATTCGTATCACCTGGATAAAACAAGTTGTACAAGTTCTTCAGCAGCATTTTGCGAGTACCCATGTATTCCCCATGCGGTCTGATTTAGGAGTGCATTTCGAATATCGCAATCAATAAAAATGACTTTCCCCTTCCCGATTTCCGTTACTAGGGGAAGGGGTAGTTTTTTACGATTGACAATCGACCATCCTCTTCGACCCGAGATTTTCTGGAGTTGAGCATCTGGCTTCACAATGGTGCGTGTTTGCTCGGCAAGTTTTTTTCTTGTTGTTGCGGCGAAAAGCCCTTGTCCCCCAATGGATTCAACAAGTACTGTTGAACCTGATGAGGCAACTTCGACGAGTTCTTCGATTAACGAATCAGTTACCTCCTCTGATTCGATTCCGCCGACCCAGACAGTTTGTTTTTTTATTGCTTTAAGAAGTGGCATGGATTTGGTTTTCCAATGAAGAAACGCGGCAATTTCGGCATCCCATCGTCCCTCATGCTCAGCAATAATAAATGGAACTGACGATGATGCTATTTCTTTTCTGGCGAGTCGCGGCCTCCATCTGTCAAGTTCAGCAGCACCACAACACAGATTTGTAAATAATGTTGAGAGGGCGGAGTTTTTACTACGAATAATTTTTTTAGCATTTCCTTGAATCGTAATAATACGATCACGTATTCCATCATTCCAAATGGTGAGTCGGACATTTTTTGCTTCATCCAGTAATTCATGTGTCCAATGCTCAGATTGTTTTTCGATTGGTTTGATGTCCGGACAGAGTAACGATGCAAAAGTTTTACACTCACGTAATTCTTTTCCTGTGGCTAGCATTACAAGCATGCCACCTCGGTCTAGATATTCCTTGCATTTTGAAATGTCATCTGGAATGGCGTTGGTGTCTTGAATAAAAAGAAATGGAGCATTAAGCCATGTGTTTACATTTTCATTATTTGTAACAAGTTGCCAACTTAGATTCCGCTCAGTTTTCATTGCAACTCGTTTCGTAATTGTGTCAGCAACCCTAAGAGGATCTACAACGCCTTTTTGTTGCACGAGTTCACAAAATGCAATTGGAGCACGACCTCGTGTTAAAAACAGAAGGGCGAACGATAAATTAACTGTGCTTCCTTTCGCTTTCCGAACTCCGCAGTGCGATTCGAGTATGGCTCGAGTTCCATCAATAAACCAATCTCGATTTCGTACCTTAGAAAGCCCACACGACATTGCAGCTCTTTCTAATGCATACAAATAACTCATAAGCGCTGTTCCGCCAGTATTTTTTGTGGTTGCGTGTTTGTCGAGCCATGAGAGAGCATTGTCTATTGAGGTTTGCAATAATTTTGATTCATTGGAATTTAACTCATTTCCTAAGACTTCGTCTACGCCCAGTAAACAATTTAAACCAGCAACAGTCATGTTTGGTGTTGGAGTACCCCGTGTTGAACTTTGTTCATATGACCATCCTCCATTTGGATGTTGTGTTGCAATCGTTGCGTTTGCTATCGATGCTAAGCATTTTTTTGGAATGGATTCACCTCTGCGTTGGGCTTCACGGAAAGCAATAATTCCAAACTCGCGTGTAAGTGGTGAAGTCGATGAGATAGAGAGTGGGTTTTTAGCATCTACTCCCCAACCACCATATTGAACATGCATTGTTTTTATAAGCCGTTTGGTGTCTTTCTTAAGGCGTCGATTATATGTATCTGGGAGCATTGCCCAAATTGATGTTCTGAGCGTGAGTAAGTACGAACTTGGTTCCTCGATATTCCAAATGTAATCAAGAGCATTTTTAATTTTTGGAGAATTCGGCGATTCTCCAGCAGATAACATTGCGAGTGTTGCAAGCGCGGTCGTTCCACCACGATGCTTTGAAAGCCAACCGTGGGAGGAATCGGCAGAATCCCAACATCGCTCATCATCGTGTCTTGAATCAAGTTCCTTGACAATCATTGAGATTGCATTAGTCACATCGGAATCATTAAGTTTTGGCGCACCGATCGCGCAGGTGGCTGAAACAGCCACCGAAAGAAAGAAAAATTTCATACAAAAAATCCTTTGTTACTTGTTATATAAATACATGAGTTTTGGCATTGAAAGCTCTTGAAGTATTGATTGAAGGTCTGAGGAAGATATGCCTTTTGATTGTGCTCCAAACAACCCACCAAGCATCGGGGCCCTACGACTAAGAGTAAGAACTGTCGGTTCTTCATTTTTGATACCCGCACGTTGCTGAGCGATAACGATTGCATCATCTAGGTAACCAATTTGATCAATGAGTCCATTGCTTAGAGCTTGTTGGGCGGTGTATGCTGAGCCATTGGCAATGGATTCAAGTGTTTTTGGATTTGTTACTACATGGCTTCGACCTTCTTTAACTCGGCTGTAAAAGACCGAGTACATTGCATCGAGAATACCTGTAACTTTTTGTTTGTCTTTAGTAGTCCAGTTTCGGAATACATCATTAGCAACAGATTTTTCAGGGGAGTCCTTTGCAATGAGCGTGACAGGACTTACGCCAATTTTTTCAAGAAGGTTTTGAAAAGTCATAATATTTGCGATGACACCAATTGAACCAGTGATGGTTGTTTCTTGCGCAATGATGTAATCTGCGTTGCAAGAAATATAGTAGCCACCTGAAGCTGCGACCCCACCATAACTTGCGATGAGTGGAATTTTTGCTTCTTTAATTTTTTGAATGTAGTGCCATATCTCATCAGATTCGGTGACACCACCCCCCGGTGAATTTACTCGGAGAATGACTGCACGGACATTTTTATTTTTCACAATCTCTTCGACCGCTTGTCGAGAAAATTCTGCATTTGAACCATCGATAACACCGCTAATGTTTAGAATTGCGATTGTTGAAGATGTTCCTTCTTGTGTCACTGAAGATTGAACAATGCCATTATCTTCGGTAGCAGATGCGAGCGCCGATACTCCGGCAACAATTCCAACTATAAAAACGATTAAGAAAATGAACATTGCCGATAGGAACGCGACAAATGAGCGAAAGCCACCAGTTGTGGAAACGACTTTAATTGTGGCAGGTTTTGTTTCAGACATGAAAATTAATCTCCTTCTTCAAAATGAGGTGCCATGTATTGTAGTATGATTTTTTTGTATTCTTTACTTTATTGCGGAACTTCTTTTTTTCGAAGAATTATGGTCGCGTCATGCCCCTGTAAGTACAATTGGTTGAATGAAACAAGGGGAGTGAGTGAAAAAGCAAATCGTAGAAACTCCAGAGTATCAAATCGACTTGCAGGGGTGAGATCTTCATTTTTTGTGTTACGCCAACTTTGATTTGAGAGAAAATTAAACGCAATCCCAAGGGAACATTTATCGAATGCTACACTTAGGAGTTCCATTGCAAGTTCTTGTGACATTGTGTTAAGACTTCCCGAAAAGACAATCCAATCCTCATTTCCTATTGAATCAAAATCATTCAACACATCTGCAACTTCAAAAGTACATCGTTGCAGTTGACGAACTTGTGCTGTTTGAATCATTGCATCTATGGCGTCGATTCCACGAAATGATCTAAAATTAACTGAAGATTCGTGCAAAAAGGATGCGAAGTCTCCAATTCCACAACCAATATCCAGAATAGATGTCCCAGAGAAGTCTATCTCACTAACAAATTCGTTAAAGCGCAAAGATTGCCCTTGCTTGGAACGCCATAGTGTTGCTTCAAACGTTCCACCAAATGCTTCTGCAGCTTCTTGATAAGGCTTGAGATAGTTCGGAGTTCGTTTCATTTCTGACAAAACTAATGGCGTTGTCGATGCAACCGAGTATGCACTGGCATCAATAACTGAGAGATAGCATCAAAAAATCGATCAGTCAATCTCTCGTAATTCTCAAACTGGGTCTTTGTTTCTTCTCTAACCTTATCGCCATCAATACCTACGGATGCCATTTCAGCAGCGCCATCCTTTATCCATGAATCAATTATTTCTGGAGTACATTCAGGGTGAAATTGAACCGCGTATGTGTTCACCCCTTTCGTCCATGCTTGAATGTTGCAACGTTCGCTTGTTGCAAGAACAGTTGCCCCATCTGGTAGTTTTGTTACTTCCCAGTTGTGCCAATGAAATATTGGACCGCACCATGGTTGACCTGAGAAGATTACATCTTGCCTTCCGATTGGTGTGAGGGAGACATCGTACCAACCCAATTCAGGTTCTGTTGCTTGGGCACACTCTCCGCCTAGGGCTATAGCTAATAATTGTGAGCCAAGACACAGCCCTAAAAGTGGGATTTGTGATTCATCTGCTTCGCGTAGGAGTTTAAGTTCTCGTTCAATCCATGGTTCGTCACAATTCGGAGATTGGGGACCGCCACAAGTAATGACTCCATCAATTTCGTCAAGATTATGAGGTAAAGGTTCGCCATGATGCACACGGACAATGTCAAGTTTATGACCATCTTGTAAAAGTCGTTGACCAAGTCTATCGGATCCGGTTAAATCGCTGTGTTCAATGATGAGTATGGACATAAACGTAGTGTATTAAGAGGTGATGATGACGTGTGACTCTTCTGGTTGCGATTGGAGGATTCTTGAAGCAACAGTAGCAATTGAGGACGCATCAATCCCAGCTTCACGAAGTTGCTCCTCTCTGGAACCATGCCCAATAAATCGATCTGGCAAACCGAGAGTTGTAATTAGGGTTGTATCTAATTGTCTTTTTACTGCTTCCTCGATTACTGAAGAACCAAACCCACCCACAACACTATGATCTTCTACTGTAATGATTGGAATTGAATCAGTGAGTAATGACTCAATGAGTTCACCATCAACTGGTTTTGCAAATCGGGCGTCATACACATCTATTGCGTTGGAGTCGACACGTTCTACTGCATCAAGCCCGTGAATGGCACTAATGCCATACCCCAAAATTGCGAGTTTCGGTTGTTTGGTGCTGTGCAATTGATGTGCTTTTCCAAGAACGAATGGTGGTGAGTTCGAATTAGTCTCAGAGACAACATCTCTTGGATATCGAATAGCAGAGAGACCATCATCATACGAACGCATAAATTCCAAACCATGTTTTAGGGATTGTTCATCCATAGCCGCGAGGATTACTGAGTTTGGCAGAACACGCAATAATGAAATATCGCAAAAACCATGATGAACTGCACCATCCCCTCCAACCAATCCAGCTCTGTCAAAACAAAGTCTAACGGGTAACCCCTGTAATGCAACTTCTTGAAATGCTTGGTCAAATGCTCGTTGGAAAAAAGTCGAGTAAACTGCAAAGAACGGTTTACAGCCTGTTTTTGCCATACCTGAAAGCATATCAAGAGAATGCGATTCGCATATACCAGTGTCCCATGTTCTATTTGGGAACTGCTCCATTACCTTGTCAATCCCAGTTCCATCCGGCATTGCTGCTGTTGCTGCTACAACTTTATCGTCTTGCTTCATGATGTCAACGATGGCGTCAGAGAATGCCTCGGTGAATGAGCGTCCCGAAGGTTTGCGTCTTACTTTTGCTTGATCTATTTCAAATGGTTTTGGTGAGTGGAATGCGGTTGCGTCACTCTCGGTGTACTCAAATCCTTTTCCCTTCACGGTGTGTGCGTGTAACAGCAGTGGTCGATTTACATCTCTGACTTCGATTAACATTTCAATTAGGGAGGGGAGGTCGTGTCCATCGATGGGTCCAATCGACAGAATCCCAAAATGTTCAAACCAGGAATCTTCAAAGATTGCATCTTTGAGCATTTCGGTCATTCGATGAGACATTCCCTTAAGTAACGACCCACCAGGTAACCCCTTCATGACATTTTTTGCGGCTTGTTTCATCGATCTGTACGTAGAACCGACTCGTAGATGATCGAAGTAATCTGCGATTGCACCTTGTGGACGCGAGATGCTCATTCCGTTATCGTTAAGTACGATGAGCATTTGCCTTTTCAGTGTTCCAGCGTTATTTAAACCTTCCATTGAAACGCCATTGACAATACTTCCATCGCCTACGAAGGCGACGACTCTTCGACCGTCTCTATTTGTTTCTGGGTCGTACGCTTCACAGTTTAAGGTATCCCCACGCGCCATACCGACGGCAGTAGAAATTGCAGTTCCAGCATGCCCAACAGAAAAGAGGTCGTATGGCGACTCATCTGGAGAGGGGAATCCTGACATGCCACCTCGTTGGCGGAGTTTGTCGAGTAGGTGTTGCCTTCCAGTTAGAAGTTTGTGTGGGTAACATTGATGCCCAACATCAAAGAGTAACCGGTCATTTGAAAAATCAAAAACATAATGTAATGCAATCATTAACTCAACAACACCGAGGTTGGGAGCTAAATGCCCACCAGAGCGTTTGACTTGTTCACAGATGGCATGCCGCATTTCAGAAGCCAAGGTTGGTAACTTAGCAATAGGAATCTTGCGAAGATCTGCAGGGGATTGAATTGTAGAAAGAAGTTCTGTTTGCATCGCGAATTGCTTATTGTATGCTCAACGTGTTCGGTGAGCCATCCAAAGATTGAAAGAACGTAATGTTTCTCCTTGTTCACCGAGTACCGAAAGTGCGTCGTCGGCTTGAGTTTTTAGCTTTGAAACTGCTTCTTTTGAGGCCTCGACGCCTATTAATCCAGGATACGTGGTTTTTCCTGCATCAGCATCTTTTCCAGTTGCTTTGCCAACATGTTCAGCAACGCCGTGGAGGTCAATGAGGTCGTCAACAATCTGGAACATTAAACCGGTTGCTTTTCCGAATTGTTCAATAGCATGATGTATTTTAGGATTGGCCAGACCACAAATGCTACCCATAACACATGCGCATTTGAATAGTGCACCAGTTTTGTTTCGATGGATGACTTCAAGACCATCTTGTTGAGAAAGTTTCTCGGGGATTCCTCCAAGAGTGTCATAGACCTGTCCCACAACCATGTCACGTGTCGCTTGTGCAAGTTCATCCATGAGAAGTACTTGTTGGGTCGGGGCGTAGTTACCGCGGGAGAGTTGCTGAAAGGCGAGTGGAAGTAATAAATCTCCTGCGAGCAGAGCCATCGCTTCCCCAGCGTGAATGTGCAAAGTTGGCTTTCCACGTCTGAGATCATCATCGTCAATGGCGGGCAAATCGTCATGCACAAGACTAAAGCAATGGATAAATTCCACCGCAATTGCTGCAGCCATCGCTTGTTCTTGAGTTCCACCAACCGACTGAGCGCAAAGGAGCGTTAGGGCAGGGCGGACACGTTTTCCTCCATTGACAACAGCATAATGAGCGGCTTCATAGAGGTGTGGAGGCAGAGTAGACGCTTGAAGACTTTCATCAAGATTTGTCTCGATGACTTTTGCTGCATCTTGAAGCGCTTTAGGGGGAGTATCTGTTGATGATGAAGTCACAATACAGATTGTACGCTTAAAACATACAATCTACGTATGCAACAGGAAGTAATGCAAGATCTATCTACGCTAATCGAAAAAGGTGGCTATGTCATGGTTCCCCTTTTTATCTTAAGTGTAATCAGTGTTGCCTTGATTTTAGAACGATTTTGGTTCTGGATATTGGCCGGCGGACGTTGTTCAATACAAAAAAGCATGGTTCTCAACGCTCTTTTACGGCGTGGAGATTTCTCTAAGGCAAAAATTCAAGTGAAAGAGGACTCTTCTCCATTTGGTGTTGTTGCAAAGTCAATTCTTACGAATGGCGTGAGTGATGCAGTAGCGATGGAGGCGATAGAATCCCAACGGCCACGCATCGATCGTTTTATGGTGGCACTCTCCACAATTATTACCGCAGCGCCATTACTTGGTATTCTTGGAACAGTACTTGGAATTATTCAATCGTTTCGTTTACTCGGTGAGCAGTCTGTACTAACGGATCCAACAGATGTTGCTGGTGGGATTGCAGCAGCATTGCTCACAACAGCGCTTGGTTTGATTATTGCATTGGTGACATTGTTTCCGTACATGTTGTTTCGCGGTTGGTCGACTCGTGCCTATGGTCGTTTAGAATCATTGATTGCAGCAGCTCAACAAGGAGAGAAGGCATGATTACATTTGTTACAAGTTTGAGTCTGTGCTTGTCAATATTTTTACAGGATTCTGCAGTACCAGAGGAAAAACCTCAAGGATGGACACGAAAGATTGAAAGTGAAAACAAAGTTTCGCTCGAGCTTGTTTCACGTAGATACCAAGCAGAAGGGAAGCCAGACTTATGGCTCGTTGGAGTCGCTCATATTGCAGATGCTTCCTTTTATGAAGAGGTAGGATTATTACTCGACGAAATGGATATAGTGTTGTATGAATCCGTTCGGCCGACCGGATCACGCCCACCTGCGGGATTGACAGATGAAGAACGAATTGCAGCGACAATGAAATCTATGGATTTTGTAGCAGATGTTGCAATGAAAAGCACAATAGAAGCAGGCGCTTTACCAGAAGCAATAGAAGATGTTGTTTCAAATGCAGCATTAATAGACAGCCGATTATCAGTTTGGGTTGAAGATGCCTCAGTTGATGCGTGGGGAAGGCCGTATTCAATTCAAATTGATGGCGAGAATAATACTATTGCTTTTTGGTGTTTTGGTTCCGATGGAAAAGTTGGCGGAGATGGAAGTGCAAAAGACCTTGTTGTGTCAAGGACTATTGAGTTTAGAGATGACGCCCTTGAAGAAGATAAAGAAAAGGGTATTCAAGAAGATCTTGCAGATATATTAGGGCTGGAATTTCAACTCGAAGCGCTTTCATATGCAAGCCCAAATTGGTTTTGTAGTGATTTGACAATTGGTGAAGTAGAAGAAAAACTAATTGAACAAGGAGCAGACCCAGAAATTCTTAGCATGATTACAGGCGAAGCGTTTGCAGCAAAAATTGCAAGCGGGATGATGAAGTTGATTCCGTTGCTAGATGCCCTCGTGGGAGGTGGTATTCAAGAAACTGCAAGATTACTGATAATAGAGATGCTTTCAATGGATGGATCAGACCAGATGCTTGAAGGTATTGAACCCGAACTCGCGCAAGTAATCATTGTCGATCGAAACACCGAAGTCCTCAAGGATATCGCAGCAACTATTGAATTAGTGGAAGACCTATCTTCGATTGGTGTGTTGTATGGTGCAGGGCACATGAAAGATTTAGCAGAAAGAATACATAAATTGTTTGGATATTCTCCAGTTGAAGATCGCTGGATAATTTCAATGCATGTGAACCCGAATGATTCACTTTTAAATGAGAGCGATTTGAATCGAATGCGGTTTATGTTGCAATATCAGATGCACAAAGCTTCAGAAGCAAAAAAATCAAGTGAAAAAGAGTCTGCAGAAGGAAGTTAATCTACCGTGTGTGAAAATTCACTCGCTGGGATATCTCCAATTGTCCTTGCTCTTGGAATCCACAATTGTTGATTGACAAGCTCTTGATACGTGATTGTTTTTGTTGAACCATCAGCATTAGTAATTACTGGAGGTCCATTTCCTCTTCCAAGAGGGGCGAATGTTTCTACTCTAACTTCGAGTTTACTTTCAGATAAAGGAACCCATTTTGTTACCCGTGCGAGAATGCTTGGAGCTGCGAAGTATGATCCAGGGGTATCATTTGGCATATTCTGGTACACACCTTGGCTTGCATAAAATGTACTACAAAACACAATTTGGCTTGATGGTTTTTTTATCGCAGATGAAGTGGATGTAATCATGTTCGCACGATTCCCATCGGTCAGTTGAACTGAGCTAAAAAGACCTTCTGGTTTATTGGAGTGATTGTTTAGGCTCCACCATCCTCCCAAGTAAAAACCGTTGTATCCAAATGCTGGCTCAGTTGCGATGACCGATGAGTAATCTCTTATATCGTTGGTTGTCCACTCATCGGTGTCCCTGTAATTCAGCAGCGAGCGCCAGTCGTAATCTAGATAATTTAGGAGACGCCAAGTCCAAGGACCAGCATTATTTGGAAGGTTGTAATCATAAGTCGGAGCTGGAAAAACAAGAGATTCATCAGGAAGAGCCCAAGCAAGTTTTCGATATTCTTGAACTTTTGTGCTTAGATAACCTGGAAGAATTTTATCTTGGTGGTCACCGAGGTACATCTGCCATGCTTTTCCGACCTCACTGATTTTTGCAGCTTCTTTAACTTTTCTTGCCCTTGATTGAGTGCTGCGAAGTGAAGGAACGAGGATTGCAAAAAGAACAGCAATGACTGCAATAACAACAATCATTTCAACAATTGTGAAGCCACGTTGCTTGAATCTCTTCATGGTTGGTGACCTTCGACAGTTACATTTGATGGAGGTGGTGCAATTATTGAGACAGATTTTTCACCAAGTTTTGCGCTTCCTTCTCTTATTTTCGCTTGAAGAGTTTTGCACTCAAGAAGAAGCCGGTCGAGGATTTCATCTTCGGGAACATTGGCAACTCTTTCTCCCTGGACATAAATGATTCCGCGGCGATCTCCAGCAAAAACAGCGACATCCGCGCCTTCTGCTTCGCCCGGTCCATTGACAACACAACCCATAACGGCAACCTTGATTGGAATTTCTATATCGTCTTGGAGTTGGTTTTTAACTTTGTTGACAAGTGAGAATAAATCCACTTGGATTCTTCCACAGCTTGGACAAGCAATAAGTTCGGCGCCTATTCTGTCGCGGAGACCTAAACAATTTAGTAATTCGACACCATCTTCAACTTCAAATATGGGATCACTTGCATAACTGATTCGAATCGTGTCACCTATACCTTGAGAAAGTAATGAACCTATGGCAGTAATCGATCTGATTGCTCCCGTTTCACGAGGTCCTGCATGTGTTACTCCAAGATGAAGTGGATAATCAAAACGTTTTGAAATTTCTTGGTAGATATCAATGACGAGTCGCGCATCCATTAACTTTGCGCTTAAACATATATCCCGAAAGTTTCGAGCTTCAAATATTTCAAGATACTCTTCAATTTTTGTAATCATCATTGCAAGTAGTTGCCCATGCTTACGATCAGCAAAAAAGGATGTTAGTTCTTCTTGTCTTTTTAGTTTGTCTTTGCGTTCAACAATAGAGCCCTCATTGACTCCAATGCGAATTGGGATGTCTGCATCTTTGCAAGCATCGATGACGGCGTTTACTTGCTCTACATCTCCGATGTTTCCTGGGTTCAGCCGAATTTTATGTACGCCGGCTTCAATTGCCTCAAGAGCACGTTGAAAATGAAAGTGGACATCGGCTACGATTGGTACAGTGACTTGCGAAAGTATCTCAGTAAGGGCCGCAGTATCTTTTTTTTCAGGAACTGCAACTCGAACGATATCTGCTCCAGCCTCTGCAAGTTTGTTGATTTCTGCAACGCATGCATCGATGTCGTAGGTATACCCAGAGGTCATCGATTGCACAGAAATAGGTGCATCTCCGCCTATTGGGACATCCCCCACATGTATTTGCCTCGTTTTCTTGCGTTGCATTGTTACATACTATCGCCACTCTTGGCTCAGAGCCAGTTTGGCTCTGAGCCAAACTGGCTCCGAGCCAAACTGGCTCTGAGCCAAAAAAGGTGAGGTTAGTATGTTTCTAGTTCCATTACTCCGCCCTCAATGAGTAAGTCTTCAATTGGTGTGCCCTCAGGGATTTCCCTTCCACTTAGTGTCGTAATCTTAATCTGTGGGTTCGCTTCCATGTGTGCCTCTAGAGCAGTTTCAAGCTCTTTACGAACGTCATCCTCAAGAGTTTTCATGCCCATGCGGCCTTTGCATTTTGGGAATGTTGAGCAACCAAGCCATGGACCACGTTTACCAAGTCGTAAATTCATCGGGCTTTCACATTTTTCACATTGAAGTGATTCAATAAGTAGGGCTGGTGGGGATGGGTATTTGATACCGCCATTTTTGTCAAGATTCACGACAGTTTTAACCTCAGGATAATTCACTGAAGCGAGGAATGGTCCAAATCTTCCGGTACGCTTTTCCATCGCTGAACCATCTTCAGGACATGCGACGTCCACTCGTTCAGGTAGCAATGGTTGTCCCTGACGGTCAATTGGTGCAGCATACTTACAATCCGGATAGCCAGTACACGAAAGAAATCTTCCATTTTTCCCGAATCTATATTCAGTTTTTTCGCCACAAGCAGGGCATTTGTAAGGCGCTGGTGTTGTTTCTGCTCTGGCGTGTGTCATTTCGTCGTAGGCAGTCTCTAATCTTTTGCTGAAACGACCGTAAAAGTCATGCAACATATCAACCCATTTGGTTTCACCTTTTGCAACCGCGTCAAGTCGATCCTCAAGTGAACGAGTGTATTCAACGCCCATTAGAATAGGGAATGCTTCAATCAACTTTTCTGTGACGACTTCACCTAGGTCTGTTGGGTGAAATGAGCGATCAATTTTTTCCACGTATTTTCTGTATTGAATGACATCAATAATAGAAGCGTAGGTAGATGGTCTTCCGATGCCTTCTGATTCTAGTTTTTTAATCAACGATGCTTCACTGTATCTTGAAGGTGGTGAAGAAAAGTTTTGTTTTGGGGTAAGGTCAAAGGGGAAAAGTTCATTTCCCTCTTCTAATATTGGTAAGTTTTGCTCTTTATCAGAAGATGGAACGCCACTTACTTTATAGAAACCGTCAAATGCTAATGTTCGACCACCAACTTTAAAGACGGCACCAGTATTTTTATCATCGCGTTCAAAGAATATTTCGGTTCTTAGCCAACGAGCTAATGTCATTTGGCATGCCACGAAACGAGACCAAATTAATGCGTAAAGACGGCGCTGGTCCTCGTCTAATTTTGCAGGTAACGTTTCAGGATGTAGCCCAACATCTGTCGGGCGAATTGCTTCGTGTGCCTCTTGAGCATCTTTATTTGCTGAAGAATAAAGATTAGGTTTATCAGGAAGGTACGCATCACCAAACTTGTTTCCAATATATGTTCTCACAGAATGCAACGCATCATTAGAGATGTGTGTTGAATCTGTACGCATATACGTGATTGAACCTGCTTCATACAACCCCTGTGCTGCACGCATCGTTCTCTTTGCGCCAAATCCAAGTTTTGTGGAAGCGGATGCTTGCAAAGAGGAAGTAATAAATGGTGCGTGAGGTCGAGCAACAGTATCTTTTTGGGTGATATCTCGAATTTTGTACGTGACACTTTCAGCAATATCACCTTTGAGAGTTATGAGATGTTTCGCAGGGCCCTTTCCTTCTTCGTCTTCTTCAATAGCAATAGTCGGATCAACTAGGCCTATTGCATTTCCAACTTCAACCAATCGCTCTGTGTGCGATTCGATATTGTTATCGCAATCTGCAGGTCGGGTTACTTTAAACGGTTCTCCTGCAACTTCAATGAGCATTGCTTCGACAGCACCCTGCTCACTTAGGAATGTATAGAGTTGTTTTTGTGTTGGACCTTTTCCGCGATCATCTTTCTTGTCGAAGAACTCTGACAACTTCGTTGCAAGTGACGATGTTTCACTTGAGTCGAGTGTAAAACGTCCAACAACACTCCACGATTCATCAGGAATATGTGCTTCAATCTCTTTTTCGCGTTCGACAACAAGACGAACTGCAACCGATTGCACGCGACCTGCACTGAGCCCTCCCGCGACGCGTTTCCATAGCAGCGGCGAAACTTTATACCCAACGATTCGGTCGAGAATTCGTCTTGCCTGTTGGGCATCTACGAAGTCCATATTGATTGGGTGAGGGTGTTCAAATGCATCTTCAATTTGTTTCTTCGTGATGGCGTTAAAAATTACACGCTTTGCTTTTGAAGGATCGACTTCGAGTAATTCAGCGAGATGCCACGCAATTGCTTCTCCTTCTCGGTCGAGGTCGCTCGCGAACCAAACAGTTTCTGCTTCTTTTGCAGCTTTCTTCAAATCGTTAGCCAGCTTACTTTTGCCTTTGAGCACTTCGTATGTTGGCTTGAAATCATTTTCAAGGTCGACTCCCGGAACTTCTTGTTTTACGCCCTTAGGAGCTCTTGCAGGTAGATCGCGAATGTGACCTACTGAAGAAGTTACAGCGTATTTGTCACCTAGATACTTATTGATGGTTCTAGCTTTGGCGGGGGATTCGACAATAACGAGCTGCTTGCCTTTTGCCTTTGGCACAGCATTGCGATTTGTGGTCGTCTTTTTCTTCGAAGTCTTCTTTTTCTTAGAAGTCGTCTTTTTTGAAGTCTTCTTTTTTGTTGTCTTCTTTTTAGCCAAAATAGTTGTCCCTGAGTTACTTTCTGTGACTCATTGCATCGGTCAGGCGGGTCAAACCGCTTGCCTATGGCGGAGCATTGAAACGACTTTTCTAAGATTGTCAAGTGTACCTACGGAATAATTATTATGCGGATATGTGCATAAGTGCTTGTGTGACAGCATATTGCAAGCCCTTATTGTCCATATCAATAAAATGTGTTTTGGGCAATATTTGGAATCTTCGAAGCCAAGACCGCTGTTGTTTGGCATATCGACGAGTCAAAATCTTGATTCGTTCCTTGGCCTCTTCAAGGGTACATTCACCTCTAAGGTGGGCAAGAAGCTGCTTATATCCGAGGGCTTCAGATGCCTGATTGCCAAGTTGTGATTGAAGGGTTGTAACTTCCTCAAGGAAACCAGCGTCAAACATCGCTCGAACGCGGGAATTGATTCGGCGGTTAATTGTTTTAACTGGCCAGGTAAGACCAATCATAATGGCATCTTCGCGTGGCATTGGCTTTCCCCACTGCGATTGCAGAGATGAAAGTGGGTGTCCCGTGGCTTCACAAACTTCAATTGCACGGATGAGACGTCGTTTGTCATTTATGTGGATTCGATGAGCGGCATCTGGGTCAAGAGCTTGTAATCGATCTAGTAATGTGGAATTGGTTTCAGCATTTAGTGCATCACGTTTGTCTTGGTCGCGCTCTGGACCATCGAACATTCCAAACAACAATGACTGCACATAAAGATTTGTTCCGCCCACGATGATGGGCCATTTGCCACGCTGCCTAATATCTTCAATGGTTTGCTCAGCAAGTTTTAGCCACGTTTCAACTGTGAACCCATCTTCGCATGGGTCGACAATATCAACAAGGTGGTGAATTGCTTGCGATTGTTCTATTTGGGTGGGTTTTGCTGTGCCGATGTCCATTCTCCTATAAATTTGCATGGAATCTGCACAGATACATTCACCACCACCTTCCAATGCGTTTGCAAGAGAAATAGCGAGCGTAGTTTTTCCACCAGCGGTTGGTCCAAGAATGAGAATAATTGGTCGCATGCGGTGTACATCTTATGAGCATAAGATAGTGAGCATGAAACAGACTATTGAACAAATTGATGTTGCGGGAAAAAGGGTGCTGATGCGTGTGGACTTTAATGTTCCTATGGCAGAAGGGGAGATTACTGATGACCGAAGGATTCAAATGGCTTTACCGAGCATTTCTAGCGTCCTTGACCGAGGAGGGAAACTTACGTTGATGAGCCATCTTGGGAGACCGTCTGGCGATGGTTTTGAAAAGGCATATTCCCTTGTCCCGATTGCAAAACGTCTTGGTGAGTTGCTTGGTCGCGATGTGGTTTGCTCTGATGATGACACTACTTCAGATGTTGTGCTAGTGGAAAATTTACGATTTGACAAAGGTGAAAAAACTGGAAATGAATCATTTGCCAAATCGCTTGCAGCCAAAGGGGACATCTATTGCAACGACGCATTTGGAACGGCGCATCGAACACACGCATCCATGGTGGCAGTACCCCAAGCAATGGAAGGAAAACCAAGGGTTGCAGGATTGCTCTTAGCAAAAGAGTTGCAATATTTAGACCATGCAATTTCAAATGCTAAAAAACCATTTGTAGCAGTGTTGGGCGGAGCTAAAGTTTCTGACAAAATGGGAGCAATTGAAAACTTACTTGGGACAGTTGACACAATTTTAATTGGTGGTGCAATGGCGTACACATTTTTGGTTTCTACAGGCGAACATGTTGGAAACAGTTTAGTTGAGCATAATCGTCTTGAAGATGCATCTAAGATAATTGATGCAGCAGTTGCAAGTTCTACCGAGTTACTCTTCCCAATAGATCATCTTTGTGCACAAGAAATTGTTCAAGGAACTCAAGTACAAGTTTCTTCTGGGTCAATTCCAGATGGTTGGATGGGTCTTGATATTGGACCAGAAACAATTTTGAAGTACACACAGATTCTTAAAGATGCAAAAACAATTATCTGGAATGGCCCCATGGGTGTCTTTGAAATGGAGCCATTTGACGAAGGAACGAGGCAGATTGCACAGGCAATAGCATCTTCAACCAAAAATGGTGCAACATCCATAGTTGGTGGTGGTGATTCTGCTGCGGCGATTTCTGCGTTTGGTTTAGAAGGACAAATGACTCATATTTCCACTGGAGGGGGTGCAAGTCTACAAATGCTTGAAGGAAAGTCATTTTCGAGTGTTGCTCTGCTTGATGATAACGTATGATTTACAATTGCTATAAATGTACAAAATGTACAAAAGGAGTTTTTGAATTATGCGAATACGATTACTAATACTTGCCTTACTTTTTTCCCTTCTCTCAACATCTATCGCCACAGCTCAACGAAGGAATAGACTTGAACTAGGTTCTCCGGCTCCACCTATTTATGCTACATGGGTAAAAGGCGAATTTAATCCCTCTGATATAGAAGACGAGGTCTACATAGTAGAGTTTTGGGCAACATGGTGCGCTCCGTGTAGAAAGTCGATCCCTCATTTAACCAAACTTCAAGAAGAATTCGGTGAAGATGGCCTAACAATTTTTGGTATTTCTACTGATCAAAATCAAGAACTTGTAGAGCCCTTTGTGAAACGACAAGGGATGAAAATGGGATATACCGTTGGCATTGATGACAACAATCGAACAAAGAGAGGATGGATGGACGCTGCTGGCTTAAAAGGTATCCCAGCAGTTTTTATTGTCGATCGGAATGGAATAATTCAATACATTGGCAATCCGTTGAGCCCTGATTTTGACGACATTATTGGGTTAGTGATGGCTGGTCGGTACGACTTAAAGAAGCAAGCTGAAGCAGAACCATCAATTCGTGCAGCAAATTCGTTCCGTTCGGGAAACAGTTGGGCAGAAGCTCAAAAAGCGTACGAAAATGCAATTGCAATTGACAAGTTGGTTTTTGCAGAGTTGTATGTTGATTTAATAAATATGTTGCTCGTTGATAAGAATGATCCAGCTGCAGCATATGCATATATTGCTGAGTTGATTACCAATCGCGGATCTGAGGACCCAGAACTCTTGACATGGATTGCAAGATACATTGCAGAAGACGAAGATATACCTGAGCAAAATAGAAGAATGGATGTCGCGATGGCTGCTGCGAAAGCTGCGCACTCATTTGCAACAAGGAAAACCGATCCAAAATATCTCTCAACTATTGCGTTTGTGCATTTCAATAACGGTAACATCGATAAGGCGATAGAGTGGCAACGAAAAGCATATTATTCAGCACGCCAAAGTAAAAAAACAGAGTACAAAAAAGACCTTGATAGTTACAGAACTCGAAAACAACGTGTTAATGCAGACGAATAAACTGTAAATGCAAACCCAAGAAACAATGAGTGTACTTACATCACCACCGTCGCTACCACTTGTTGCGCCCTCGATTCTGTCAGCAGATTTTGCACGTTTAGGTCAAGAGTGTCGCAATGTCATCGAGAGCGGTGCAGATTTGTTACACCTTGATGTAATGGATGGGCATTTTGTTCCAAACTTAACAATGGGTCCCGCATTATGTAAATCATTGCACACAATGTTGCCAGATGTGTACCTTGATGTTCACTTGATGGTTGAGCGACCAATGGAGTACATCGATTCCTTTGCTAGGGCTGGAACGAATTTGTTTACTGGGCATGTTGAGTCAGATGATGATCCTTTTGAACTTGCCAAAACTATCCACAACGCGGGTATGGACGCTGGGCTAGCAATCAATCCACCAACAGATGTTGAAGAAATCCTTCCTTATGTGGAAGCATTCGACTTGATCTTGGTGATGAGTGTCAACCCAGGTTTCTCAGGACAAGCATTCATTCCAGAGGTTTTGCCCAAAGTTGAAACCATTTCGGAGCGATTGCGTCCCGACCAGCGCCTCCAAATGGATGGCGGTGTGGGACCTAAGACCTGCGAATCATGCCGTGATGCTGGATGTGACGTACTCGTTGCGGCTTCAGCAATTTTTGGTACAGACAACTATGCAAAAGCAATTGCGGGACTTCGTGGTCATTGACCGATACCACCTAACATTGAGAATTAGTCATCAATGAAGAATAAAGAGCAAACACAACAATGGGCTGATGAAGCATCATCGCCTGCAAAAAGACGATCGATTCCAGAGGGGCTCTGGATGCGGTGCGATTCTTGTAGTGCAATCTTGTTTCGAAGAAGTGTTGAAAATAACTTATGGGTATGTCCAGAATGTCAACGCCATTTTAGAATTGATGCAACTCAAAGAATTGAGCAGTTAGTCGACCCAGAAACATTTGATGCGTTTGATGTAAATCTTGCTCCTGAAGACCCGCTCAAATTTGTAGATTTGAAATCGTATAAAGAACGAATTGAAGTCGCCCAAAAGAAAACGAAATCCAAAGATGCAATTCAAACTGGGTACGCATTTATTAAAGGGCGAAAAGTAGTTCTCGGAGTCATGGACTTCACCTTTCTTGGAGGGTCGATGGGGAGTGTTGTTGGTGAAAAAATTCGACGTGCGATAGAACGTGCCGCAGATCAAGACTTGCCATTAATTATTGTTTCAGCGTCTGGTGGCGCTAGGATGATGGAATCTGGATTGTCCTTAATGCAGATGGCTAAGACATCTGCTGCATTGGCACGCTTCGATGATATGGGTGGTTTATTCATTTCCGTTTTAACTGACCCAACAACAGGTGGAGTGACGGCAAGTTTTGCGATGCTAGGCGATGTCATTCTCGCTGAACCCAAATCGTTGATTGGTTTTGCTGGCCCAAGAGTTATTCAACAAACTATAAAACAAGATTTGCCCGATGGTTTTCAACGAGCAGAATTTTTACTTGAATGTGGTTTTGTAGATTGTGTAGTTCCACGAGATGAGTTGCGGAGCGAAATTTCTAGCTTAATCGATTACGCTGGTAAATAATGAAAACTTGGCTTCTCGTTGCGACAGCATTGGCTTCCGCCTTAAGCACGTTGTTGGCATCTGCTCCCATCGGCTCGGGGTTCGCCGCGATTGCAGCACCAATGTTCTTAATATTGATTGCCCTCTACGCAAAATCTGCTCGGAGAGCATTTCTCATCGTATTTGTCTTTCAAATTCCATTGTGGCTTCTATTGCATGCATGGGTAATCGATATAGCATTTTTTGGTTGGCTAGGGATCGGGCTGTATATGGCTCTATGGGCTCCACTATTTGTATTGTTTCTGAGAAAAATTCAATCCAATCCACGCATTTCTGTTGTTATCTCAGCACCGGTACTATGGGTTGGGCTTGAGTGCCTACGAGGTATTGTGATATTTGATGGGTACCCTTGGTATCTTGCAGGTACAGGATTAGTGGATTGGCATATAGCGAAAGTTGCAACAATTGGAAGTGTTTGGCTCGCAAGTTATCTTGTTGTAACGATCTCGGCTACTATCGCAGGAATCAAAATAATTCACAGGTGGACTATATATGCTGTAGTGATTTTATGTATTGGTTTGTTTATACGTCAGTATGGGTACTACATGCTAAACCTGAACCGGAGTGTCACGAATGTTTTACTCATTCAGACAAACGTGCCACAGAGCAACAAAGTGGCGTGGTCTTGGGAAAGACAATTAGAAGATGTTTCAAGTGCTATTGAATTGACAAGGCGAGCGCTTCAAGAAGTCGAAGAGACACCATCTCTAATTGTTTGGCCAGAGACAATGGTTCCCGGAACGGGATTTGAAGTGAACCGATTTGATTTTGCGCCTTGGGATGAATCCTTCACGCCATTATGGTTTTGGGCTGAAAAAATTCGTTTGTTAGCAAAAGAAGTTGGGATTCCAATTCTTGTTGGTACACAAACATGTATGGGTATTGAAGTAGTCGAGGGTAAAGACTTTTTACGTGTTGAGCCAGAGTCGCAATACAATTCAGCTGCGTTAGTGTATCCAGATGGTACTTCCGAACGATATGACAAAATATTTCTTACCCCATTTGGGGAACGAATTCCATACTTAGAAAATAGTACAACATTGAAAGAGTGGGTGCGAGAGACCTTTGGTGCAGCAATGTTGTTCGACCTGAAGAAGGGTGGTGTGCCAACTCGTTTTAGTATTCCTTCGGTACACCACAGGGATGGAGCCCCTTCTGAAATCAAAGTGGCTACGCCAATCTGCTTCGAAGATACTGTTTCAAGTGTCATACGAAATCTAGTATGGGCAGATGGTCAGCGAAAAACAGGTGCGCTTATCAACCTGAGTAATGACGGTTGGTTTGGAAGTGATAGTAGTGCTCACGAGCAACATGTTCGAGAAGCACGGATGCGATGTATTGAATCTATGACGCCAATGCTTCGAGTGGCGAACACCGGGATAAGTTGTTCGATTGACTATTCTGGTGGAGTGAGGCAAAAACTCCCGATACTTGAGAGTGGATACTTGTTCGTTCGTTTGAATTCCGCCCAACAACTTCCACAGAGTAGATTTATTGGCGATTCAGTTGCATGGATTTGCCTTTTTGGAAGTATCCTGCTCGTACTTGGTTCTTTTATGAAAAGGAGTAAAGAACATGATGAAAATACTTCTTAGTTTAGTTTGCTTAACCGTTCTATTTTCTTGTGGACCAGATCCAATCGATCGAGCGAGTGAAGAGCCGTGGAGTTCCAAAAGTAAATCGGTAAAAACAATGGGTGAAACAGGGGAAAGACCAAAAATCCCGATGCTCGTCGATGGAGATACAGTTCACGATGTGGCGTTGTCAATTCTTCGTCAAGCAACAGTTTCACCAACACCTCGTTTGCGAGCAAATGCAATTGAGTCCCTGAGGTTCGCACCGCCTAGTGTTCTCGAGGCGGCGGTAAGAATTGGGCTCGGAGATGAAAATAGAGGTGTTCGATTTGTTGCTGCAATGATGATTGGAGAGAAACAGCTTTGTAGAATTTCTATGTTACTTGAACCGATGTTACTTGATGATTCTGATTCAGTTCAAGCAGCTGCAATGTTCTCAATTTACAAATGTGGAAGACAGGTTGATTTGAATCCACTTGCCGCAATGCTTAATAGTGAATTGCCAGAACTTCGTGGAAATGCTGCGATGGTTTTAGGAAGGATTGGAAATACATCTGCAAAGCAACTCATCCGCGAAGCGGTGAAATCAACACCAGATTCTATTACTCCAATTCGACGCCGATTAATTAATATGCAAATGGCTGAAGCTCTAATACTTCTTGGAGAGCGAAATGAACTTGAAGTTATACGAGCTGCTATTTTTAGTTCATCACAAGAAGCTGAAGTTACCGCTCTAGCGTGTCAGATTGCTGGTCGTTTAAGAGATGTTGAAGTAACTTCAACACTTGAAAGTATTACTGTGACTCCAAAAAGATATCCAGATGAGATTCGGTTAGTTGCAGCTGCAGCGCTTGCAGAAATCAACCCGAGCAGGGTTCCGATGGATGAGGTATTGAGGTTTACTTCGAGTGATTCCCCGAACCTCAGGTCACAATGTGCCTCTGTTCTTGGAGCACAGGGAAATCCCCTTAGTCTCGGTCCTTTGGCGTTGATGATGGAAGATTCCGACCCTTTAGTACAAATTTCTGCGGCAGAAGCCGTTCTTCGCATCAATAACCCCGATTCTATGGCAATTGCGGATTGACATTTCTGCTCTAAGTGGGTACAAATGCATCAAGATTAGGTTGTTGAAGGGTTTGGATTGTCTCTCTGTTTGCCGGTCTTCATGTCTCCCCTTGTGCTACTGTTTTGAAAAGGTTTAATCGTGCATATTTTGACAAAAATTTTCATCGTACTCGTTACTCTCCTAGCAGTAGCAATAGTTCCACTTGTTGCTACTTATACAACAAACGAAAATACGTATCGGGCTAAATTCCGATCAGCTGATGATCAGCAACGTCTTGCAATGATTCGAGCAGCTGATGCAGAAACTGCATTGTTCGCACAACGAGTTCAATTGCAAAATGAAATTGATACTCGCGATGCAACTATTGGCACACTTCGAGGTGAACAATCAAACACTCGTTCATCTCTAAGTTCCCTAAAAGCACAGATAGGTCGACTTGAATCACAGCTTTCTCAAAGTAATGCAAACCTTCAAGCGTTATCAAGTGCGAGTGAAGTCAACAGTGAGTTAAAACAGCGATTTGTTGTGGAGAATTATACCTTACGCCAAAACGTCATCGACGCGGAACGTATGATTATGGACATGGAAGACACCCTGGAAGACGCACGGATGGAAGCCCAGGGCGCTATGAGAGCAGAGCAAAAAGCCATCGAAGAACGACATGAAATGGAAAAAGAGATTGATGCAATTCGATCCAAACTTGTATCGTATGTCTCTAAATTTGGCGAACTCGAAACTCTCGACACTGTTATTACAGGAACCGCACCCGATCGATCACTTTCTTCAACGGTCTTGACTGTTTCAAGAGATGGTGGTGAAGTCCTCGTTGAAATCAACTCAGGTTCACGTGATGGGGTTCAAAAGGGTTGGATCATGACTGTGGGTCAAAATGGAACATTCCTTGGAAGACTTCAAATTGAGGAAGTTGATATCAATAGATCAATCGGTCGTATTTCGCTTGAAGACCCTTCAAGAGGTCTCGTTATGCCGGGCTCATCCGTATACGCTGTGAAAGGACGGAATTGAGTATGACTCAGTTTGATACCCAGGCAGCGACTCGAAAATCACCACCTGACGTCTTTACAGTCCTTCTTGTTGTTGCGACATTACTGCTTGCAGTCGGCGTTGCTTGGCTGTACCTAGTGAACAGTGAGCACTCAAAGGTCGACAACCGATCTGACGGTGGACCTCTTGTTCTAGTTGATTAGCAATAAGTCAAATGGTCATCGCTGATTTCGCGTATCATTTGCGAAGTAGAGTTTGAACTGTTCAAACTTAGGTATTGCTAAGAGGAGCGAACGTCGTGTTTGACAAGTTACTAAGTTGGTTTAGTGTAGATATGGGGATTGACCTTGGGACGTGCAATACGCTTGTTTGTGTCCGAGGTGAGGGAATTGTTTTAAATGAACCGTCGGTGGTTGCGGTAAAACGTGGAACAAATCGAGTCTTAAATAATGGAAATGCCGTTGGATTTAGTGCAAAAGAAATGCTAGGGAAAACACCTGGCTCTATTACAGCGATTCGACCATTGAAAGATGGGGTCATTAGTGACTTTGAGATAACCGAAGCGATGTTGAGTTACTTTATCCGAAAAGTAAGTGGGCGAGGTCGTATTATTGGTCCACGAGTTGTAATTGCTGTTCCATCAGGAATTACAGCTGTCGAAAAGCGGGCAGTTCTCGACTCAGCAGAACGTGCAGGGGCACGCCGAGTCTATCTTGTTGAAGAACCAATGGCAGCCGGGATTGGTGCAGATCTTCCAATTGTTGAACCCAAGGCATCAATGATAGTTGATATTGGTGGCGGTACGACTGAAGTGGCAATTATGTCTCTTGGTGACATCGCAACCTGTGAATCAGTTCGTGTAGCTGGTGATGATCTTGATGAAGCAATCATTAACTATATGAAAAAGAATTACAGTTTGACAATTGGCGAGCAAACCGCAGAGCGAATTAAGATTGAAGTTGGTTCTGCTGCTCCTTTGGAGAAGGAAAAATCTATCGATGTTCGAGGCAGAGATAACATCACTGGCATGCCCAGAAAAACAACAGTAACAAGCGAAGAAATTCGCGAATCAATGCATGAACCTATTCAAGCGATTGTTGAAGTTGTGAAAAGGACACTCGAACGAGCAGAACCAGAACTTTCAGCGGATCTTGTTGAAAATGGAATCGTTATTGCTGGAGGTGGCGCAGAACTACGTGGTATTGATGTAGTTATATCTGAAGCTACGGGACTTGACGTTACAATTGCAACCGACCCATTAACTTGCGTGGCAAAGGGAACTAGCATTTATCTTGATAATCTCGAACTTTGGAAAGCAGTCCTTGAATCAGACATGGATGATTAAACAGTCTGATTTTTGATGTATTACCTTGAGCAGTTACGGAATAACTCGTAAACGCACCAATGTCTTACCAATCGTAATTGGCATGACTATTTTTTTATCGCTAGTTCCTGCATCTTGGTTGGGTTGGACATCCGATTTAGCTGCGCTTGTTCGTATTCCTGTTACCCCTATTTCTCATATCGGAATTATGTTCACGAGTTGGGTTCGTCCCTCCTTGGAACCATCAGATTTACCATCAGATGAAAAAGAACGAAACGAATTAGCGATTGCAGAACGAGATCATTACAGGCAAATGTATCATGCTCAGATGCTACGAGCAACGGAGTTAGCAGATCAACTTCGCGAATTACAATCACTGCCCGAGACAGCGTTGAGAAATCCACAACCTCCAGTGATTATTCAAGTTGATGTCACTGGAAACAGACCTAGTGATGTTTCAGGAATAATCGAACTGAAATTAATCCGAGAGGCATCATCGCGGATTCGTGTTGGAGATATCGCGATTGTTGGTCGTGATATTGTTGGAAGAATTTCGAGTGTAGGAATGACAAGAATTGGTTTAATGCCAACAACGAATAAGGAAATGCGTTTAACCCGAGCAGCAATTGTGCCAGCGCATCCATCAAATACACGATCACCTTTGTTAGCAGAAGTAATTCTCCAGAGTAACGGCGAAGCACAGATGATTGCAGAAGTCGTTGCAACAAGTGGTGTGAAGAAAGGTGACCTTGTGCAGCTTGATGATTCATCATGGCCACTTATTGGTGCTGGATTGACAATCGGCGTTGTGGAAGATGTTATGCCGCTTGATGAAGCTCCGCTTCGTCAGAGAGTCATTATCGTTCCGCGTCGGATAGCTCGAAATGTTTCAAGAGTTGTTGTACTTGGAACAGGTGAGGAAAAAACAGAATGAGGGCGTACGTAGCAATTATTGCCACAATTCTCGCTTTGGCATTCGATTCTAGTTTTGGCGGGGTATTAACATTACGTTCAGTTGGCTCAATTACACCACTTGCAATGCCATGTCTGGTTGTTTTTATTGCGTTGTTTGCACCTGAGACAGTTGCTATATTAGTCACGCTCTTGCTTGGTGTTCTTGTTGATTTATCACCCGGGCATGGGGAACTTGCCGGGGGTGCACACCTTATCGGCCCTCACGCGCTTGGTTTTTTGATTACCACATTTTTGGTTTTAAAAATCCGTAACATCGTATTTCGTCGACGAGTTCTCACAATAGCTTCTTTAGCGGCTATGGCAGTCATCATCACAGGTGCATCAGAAGCGCTTGTTTTACTTATTCGTGGCATATTGCCATGGAATCCAGAAATTACAAGTGGTGGTTTTAGCGATTTGATAAAACTTTTCGGTACCGCGATCTATTCTGGTCTTCTTGCCGTACCACTAGGGTGGTGCCTCTTGGGCACGATTGGAGTGTGGAAATTCCATTCTCCAACAGGGCGAAGAGCAACATGGAGATGATTAGACAATGACGCAATGGATTATCAAAGATGACTCCCCAAATCAGATGGCTCCACTTTGTGATCTCCGAGCTACTTTTGAACAGAGGACAGGTGGAAGGACTACTCTTGATAGATTGACAAAACAGATGGGCTGTTCTCCCGATGGTTTTTTGTGTGATGATTTACAAAGGGCAGCAATGATTTCATCACGTACAGGGCTAAAGCACATATCTGCCGAAGAGGCAACAGTGGTTGATCATCCACGAATCGAAACGCCTTGGGATATTCTCGACCACTTGCCAAGATTACTCACTTTTGATTTAGAACATTCAAAACCACTGGATGGTGAATATGTTGTTACGAGTTATGGAAACCATCGGATTGACATTCATCCTTCTGCGACGATACTTCCTGGAACGGTACTTGATGCTTCGGTGGGAGCAATTCGCATTGAAGAGGGTGCTGTTATTCGACCAAACGCTGTGCTTTGTGGACCATGTTGGATTGGGAAGAACAGCACAATAATTGATGGCGCACTTATTAAGGCGAATACTTCGATTGGTCCTTGGTGCAAAGTTGGTGGTGAAGTTGGCGGTACAATTTTTCAAGGGTATTCAAACAAATCACATGACGGTCATTTAGGAGATAGCGTTATTGGCGAGTGGGTGAACTTTGGTGCAGGAACAACAAATTCAAACTTACTCAATACGTACGGTGATATTATCGTGACGGATTTTGAAAGTAAGAGGCACAGAACAAACAGGAACTTTGTTGGTTGTTTTGTAGGCGACCATGTGAAGTTTGCAATAGAAACTAAAATAATGACTGGTGCAATGATAGGAACAGGTGCCATGGTTGCAAGTTCGACTCCAGCACCATCGCCCACCAAACGTTTTGCTTGGATAACCGATGAGGGCGAACGAATATACAACATAGATAAGTTCATTGAAGTAGCAAAAACAGTTATGAAACGTCGAGAGAAGCATCTTGACGATGCGACTGAAGTAATACTGAGAATGCTGGCAAGCTAGTAATGTCTTCTTTGTACATTATTGATGGACACGCACAATTCTTTCGTGCGTATTATGCAATTAGAACTCCGATGACGACCCCAGTTTCTGGCGACCCAACCAATATGGTGTACGGTTTTACTTCGATGCTATTGAAGTTACTCCGCGAAGAAAAACCTGAACATATTGTTGTTGTAATTGATGTTGCGAGTGATGAGGAAACGTTTCGAAGTGACCTTGATCCAGAATATAAGTCCAACCGGGAAGAGGCACCAGATGATTTTGGAGAGCAAGTAGATAAGTGTCTCGATATTCTTGAGTCTCTCGATATCCCTGTCTATGGCGAGCCAGTTGTTGAAGCAGACGATGTGATTGCGTCGCTTGTAAAAAGAATGCGTCGGGAGCAGCCCGACCTTGATATTAGAATTATCTCTCGGGATAAAGATCTTTCACAGCTTATTGATAATCATGTCGAATTGTTTGATGCTCATAAGAGGCAAACTGTTGTTCCAGATGATGTGTTTAAAACTCCCGGAATGGATATACCTCCATCGAAGGTTGCTGACATTCTTGCAATGATGGGGGATTCAAGTGACAACATTCGGGGTGTGCCGGGTATTGGTGCCAAGACTGCTGCGAAATTGATTATGGAATACGGCTCAATTGAAGGCGTGTATGAACATATCGATCAAATCAAAGGAAAGCGTCAAGAGAAGTTGCTAGCGAGCCGGGACATTCTAAAATTAAGTAGGCAATTAGTAGAATTAAAAGATGATGTTGATTTTGAATTTGATTTAAAAGATGCTGTGTTTAATCCTGCAAGTTGGGATGTCAAAAAAATAATTTCATTATTTAAAGAGTATGGTTTCAACCGTTTTCCTGAAGATGTAATGCAACTTGCAAAGAGTGGTGATGCAGAAGAACCTCCACCAAAAACGAAATCAACAATTGTTGGTGGTTTATTTGATATGGGTCCAGATCGTACTCATCCAGCATATAGCGCTGGATATGCACTAGTTGATACAAAGAACAAGCTTGATGAACTCATAAAGAAATGCGAAAAGGCAAAGATAATTGCTATTGATACTGAGACCACAGGTCTGAACCCTATGACTGCTAAGCTTTGTGGTATTTCAATATCACTAGGCAAAGGCAATGGCTCTTACATTCCAACGAAGTGCCAAGAAAGTCATCTTCCACAAGAAGAAGTCATAGAATCTCTACGAGGGGTATTAGAGGACAAGGGCATCGAAAAAATTGGGCACAATATTAAGTATGACTTAGTTGTTCTGGAGAATGCCGGGGTCTCGGTGCAAGGTCCACTGCATGACACGTTGATTGCTGCATGGATTCTGGATGCTTCTAGATCTGGTTATTCAATGGATGCTGTTGCCCTTGGAATGCTTAATTACGAATGTATTTCCATTAAAGAGTTGATTGGATCTGGCAAGAATCAAATTGCGTTCGATGAAGTGCCCCTCATTGATGCGTGCCCATACGCCTCAGAAGATGTTGACATAACGTTTCAGTTGTGGAATGTTCTTGAGCCACAACTCCAAGGAGAGTTGTGGAAGTTGTATGAAGAAATAGAAATACCGCTTGTGAGAGTCCTCGCATCGATGCGAGTTGCAGGCATAAAAGTAGACCCAGATGAACTTCAGAGTCAGCGAGATATTATTTCAGCACGTATTGATGAGCTTAAAGAAGAAATCGAGGAAGTTGCTCCATATTCATTTAATCCTGATTCTCCTAAGCAACTTTCCGAAGTGTTGTTTAACGATTCGCCCGGCCTTGGTATCAAGCCAATAAAGAAAGGCAAATCATTTCATTCAACAAATGTCGAAGTGCTCGAAAAGTTAGCGAGTGATCCAGACATCGTGACAAAATTGCCAACGCTAATTCTTGAATATAGAAAGTTAACAAAGTTAGTGAATACATATTTGGTTTCACTCATTGAGATGATTAATCCTAAAACGGGGCGAATTCATGCTTCGTTTAATCAAACAGGAACTTCAACAGGTCGTTTAAGTAGTAGTGACCCAAACTTACAGAACATCCCAATCCGTTCTGAAATTGGTAGAGAAATTCGCAAAGCGTTTATTCCTGAGAAGAAGAACGTTTTTGTAGCGGCAGATTATTCACAAGTCGAGTTGCGTATGCTTGCGCATTTAAGTGGAGACGAAGCGTTGTTGCAAGCATTTCGAGATGGCCAAGATATTCACAAAGCGGTGGCATCAGAAGTATTTGGAACTGCAATTGGTGAGGTCTCCGATGAACAACGTTCAGCAGCAAAGGCGGTGAACTTTGGAATCGTGTATGGAATTACTCAGTGGGGACTTTCAAGACAACTGAATTGCACTCCAGACAGAGCAATGCAAATCATAGAAGAGTACAAAGCGAGGTTCACAGGTATAGATACTTTTTTAGATGCATGTGTGAAGAAAGCACAAGAGTTTGATTATGTCGAAACAATAAAACACAGACGTAGACTAATTCGAGGAATTCATGCTACGAACCAACAGCAACGAGCACTTGCAGAGAGAGTTGCTATTAATAGTGTTGTGCAGGGGAGTGCGGCAGATTTGATAAAGGTAGCAATGAATACTGTGCACCAACGACTTTCCGATGAATTTCCAGATTCTCGCTTGTTAATGCAGATTCACGATGAACTCGTTGTTGAAACCGCGGAAGATGATGCTGAACAAGTTCGTGATTTGCTCGTGGATGTGATGGAGTCCGCGATGGAACTCGACGTTCCAATTGTTGCAGATGCTGCAATCGGCTCAAACTGGTTCGAGTGTAAATAAACTATCCCGCGGGTCGTTTCCGTTCCTCATAAACTCGGCTCTGAGCCAGCTTGGCTCTGAGCCAAGCTGGCTCAGAGCCGAGAAAAGAAAAGCCCCACAGCCTTGCTGTGGGGCTTTATCTTTTACGAAAGCGTAGCCAGAGGGACTCGTTGCTTTTCATCGCCTATTGGCG
>CAZQGB010000004.1:0-6491 GCA_964592615.1 uncultured Isosphaeraceae bacterium
TTTCCTCGGCTGGATCGAACATCTCTTGTAATTCTGGATGGCGGAATAAAGCGTTGTCATCGAAATTAAACTTTGCATCAATAGCAACTACTTCTCCATCAATATGCTCCTCACTCTTAGGCGTAACAATGAGTGGATTAATCTCTGCTAATGAAGCATCTGTATCTTGGACTAATTTCGATAAGTTCAACATAATGTCACGTGCTTGGTCAACCTGCAAACCTGTGAACCCAAGATTCTTCGCCATGTCTGTAGCCTGTTCAGAAAGTAAACCGGTTAATGGGTCAATGTGAACTGTTTTGATTGCATCAGGATTTTCATGCGCAACGGTTTCTATTTCAACTCCACCCTCACTTGATGCGATAAGCGCATTTGAGCCACTTGCACGGTCTGTAGTGATTGCAAGGTAGAACTCGCGATCAATATCAACTCCATCAGCGATGAGTATCTTCGTGACATCAAGTCCTTCTGGACCGGTTTGCACAGAAATCATTTTGTTTCCGAACATAAATGTTGCTGCTTCATTGACTTCTTCTGGAGTTCTGCAGAGTTTCACAAAACCAGCCTTGCCCCTACCACCAGCGTGTACTTGGGCTTTAACAACAAGAAGGGTTGCCCCCTCATCAAAAAGTGATTTTGCAGCCTCGTTTGCGGCTTCGACTGATGTTACCATCGTCCCACAGGGAACAGAAATTCCTGCTTCTGCGAGAAGTTGACGTGCTTGATACTCGTGAATTTTCATAGAATCATGGATTATACAGCAACAAATGGAGACTTGTTATGACCGAAACCCCATCTATTATGGTTCCTCTTGGAAGTAAGCTTCCTTCTTTTGAACTTCCCGATTCAAATGGAAAACTATACTCACCCACAAATAAATCTTCTGGAACACTAGTCATTTTCTTGTGCAATCACTGCCCTTATGTCATCCATATTGCATCCATTTTGGGAAGGATTGAAGATCGTTGCAATAGATCGAATATCCAAATGGTCGGGATTAATTCGAACGATATTGAAGCATATCCTGATGATAGCCCCGAAAATATGGCACTAACCGCACAAAAATTCCAGTGGCGGTTCCCATACCTATTTGATGAGTCTCAAGAGGTTGCCATGGCATTTCAAGCAACATGTACCCCAGAAGTGTTTTTATATGACAAGTCGAATTGCTTGTATTACAGGGGGCAATTTGATGATTCTAGACCATCAAATGGCGTTGCAAGCGGTCAAGACCTCCTACACGCTATACAGGAGATGCTAGAGGGGTTGCCACCACAAAAAGACCAAAAACCATCAACAGGATGTAATATCAAATGGAGAGCGTAAAACTTCAAAAAAGTTTGTAACTTTTCTACATCGAAGCTAGAAGTGATGCATACTACGTATATAACTTCGGACTCCCAGACTGGGACGATTCCTACACCATGCCCCATAGGGCACCTCGGATTCTTTGAAATCCGTTCCGGGTACATACAAGAGGAAACGTCCCAGTCTCCTTTTATGAATTTTTTCATGCACAAACGAAACTTTCTTCGTATCATGATTAATAGTTGAAACAAAAGAAGTTTTCAATGCGTTGTACTAAAGCGATGTAATATCTACAGAAAATAGGAGGTTCAGTATGAACAGAACAATTTTAGGTTTAACACTCTCCGCCCTTGCAACAACATCTTTCCTAGGATGTACCAAGACAGAAGAGGGTGCAGGCATTGGTGCTGCTGTCGGCGCTCTTGCTGGTCAAGCCATTGGTGGTGATACAGGTGGAACACTCATTGGTGCTGGCATTGGCGCAATCGTTGGTGGGGCTGTAGGAAATAGCCAAGAAGAAGAAGCCCAACAACAAAAACGTGCTGCTGCTGGGTCGACCGTCAGGCGCACTACAGTTCATGAAACTTTAAATCCAGATGGATCGATTACTAGAACAGGTACTACAACCACAACTTCAAGCCAATCCTCTGATGGGTATACCGGTCTTGAAGATTAATATTAATAAAGGATTCAAAATGAAAAAAATAATTACAACTCTATCAGTAGCAGCAATTTTGAGTGTATCACTTATAGGTTGCACTAAAACACAAGAAGGCGCTGGAATTGGTGCGGCAGTTGGAGCACTTGCTGGCCAAGCCATTGGTGGCGATACAGGTGCTACACTTATTGGTGCTGGCGCTGGCGCAATTATCGGTGGTGCGGTTGGTAGCGATCAAGAGTAACTAGTATTACCAAACACAAGAATACCCCGCTTGCAAAAGCGGAGTTTTTTGTTGGTTTAGAATCACCACGAAAACTATCCCGCGGGTCGTTTCTCATGCGCCGACAAGGTCGGCGCAGAAGAAAAGAGCCACCCACGGGAGTCGAACCCGTGACCTAAGCTTTACGAAAGCTTCGCTCTACCAACTGAGCTAGGGCGGCGAATGATCTCAAGGAATAAATGTCATGGTTGATGTGTTTGGATGGTCCAACGCACCATTCAGGCGTGCCGCTGCATCTGCAAGATACCCATTTGCATTCTCAGCTAGATCTATAACCATTTCCATTTGCCAATCCTGAGCATTGTTGCCCCAACGGCGAACTGAACTTGCAGCTTCATCGAGCAACATTACACGATGTTCCAGTTCTCCATCTTCTAGCGCTGCTGTTATTAATGCTTGTTGCGCATTCTCGTCATCAATCATCGCAAGTGTTTGTGCAATTACTATTTGTGATTCGGGATCTGAAGTAGTTAACGCTTCAATCAATGTCCCAGTTGCATCGTCAACTTGCAACACAGTATTTGCTAATGCAATGTCTCGTAGAATCTCAAGAGCTCGAGCAGAAAAAGCAAGTTGCTCTTCATAACTCAGCCGCCCGCCAGACGCCTTACCTAATAGGTCTTCGATAATGCTCAACTTTGCCGAATCAGAAACTGCAGCATCTGCAGTCTCAATCATATCTCGGCCACCAATTGCGTTTGCAAGAACCTGTGCGTCACCACCCGAAGTAAGTACAAACGTTGGTGTAACCGCAGTTTCTGATGAAGAACCGATTTCTTGTGCTATTAAAACGCCATGATCTGAATTACGGGAAAGCACGACGGCTAAATCAATTCCCGGAACAACTCCTGCTGCCTGAATAGCTTCAGTGGCTGTACTTCCTTGTCCTGCGACTATCCAGCCATTCGTATCAAGGAATGCAGACAATTCAAGACATTGTTCTGGATCTTCACCAACAACTATCGCGAAAGCATCGCCCCCGCTCCGAACTGCAGAAGCAAGTAATGGAACGACTCGGTAACTTCCAGAAAAACTAATTGTTGGGAGTGTTGAGGCGAGTGTAAGGGCAGCTTCATACTGCACTCTTCGATCTGGATAAAACATCGCCTTAATAAGTGGTTTTTCTCCCGAAAGAAGCGATTCGGCACCAGCAGTTTCTGACAATGCAGAAATCGCTTCAAGAGCAAGGGCACTATCACTTCTCGCAAGTGCAACATCTAACACGAGTTGTGCCACTTTTGGGCCAAATACCGTTGCATAGAATTCAGGGCTATAGGGGAGATTTCCATAAACAAGATCATTTTGCCCAGCGAGATCTCGATCTCTTCGTAGGTTCGCGGCAACAAAGACACTCATAGCGCTTTCATTTTCTGGATTCAATCCAAGTGCTTGAGAAGCAAAATACATTGCCATCACATCCCCAAATACTTCTTGTGGTACATCAAGCGGAACAAGCTGTTGCTGTGAATCCCATTCCCAGAACAAGTTTGTGCCACCAATCGGTTGAGGCATTACTGATGTTTTTTCTTCAAAAAACTGATTTGCTACAACTGTATTCAACACTGAAGGATCCACGTCTTCAGCAATCTCAAGTTGTCCCAATGTTTTTTTAACAGCATCTAAGACCGCTGGAGATTCCTCTGCATCATTCAACATCTCGATTAGTGCTGGAGCTGCATGCTTGTAACCAATCTCGCCAAGAACCTTTACTACAAGAACTTTAGAATTACTATCTAAGTGTGGAAGTGCAACTGAAAGTGGGAGCACTGCATCACGCTGAATTGAAACTAACATTTCTCGAACCGTCCTCAATGTTTGAGTGTCGGTTGAGTTGTGTAGAGTTTTCAACAACGCGGGAACAGCATATTCACCAGCTTCTTTTAATCTTTTTTCAGCAAGAATTCTTTGACGTGTCGTGCCTTGCAATAAATCAATCGACTCTTGAATTCGAGCAGCGTTGCGAATTATATTTGTTCGCCCAGTCTCAAAACGGTTTTCTAAATTTGCAGCAAGCGGTTCTAAATCTGAAACGTACATTGCCCATCCTATAGCCCTATCAAATCGTTCTCTACGCTCCTTTGTTTCTGTCACTATTTTATAAAAGTCTTCATCACTGATTTCGTCATTGATTATCCATACTGCCGCCCCACTTGCTTGGTCGACATTCGCAATTAGACAATAGTGAATGAAATCTTCAAGCTGAGATTCAACCTCTGCATTTTGAGCTGAAACTACAGATGAAAATACCACGATAGAGAATGTGGTAAGTGAGAAAATAAAACGATTTACGATGTTGGACATTGAGTTGCTCCGTTGAGATAGGCAAACACGACCAGAGGAGGTCATTTAAGAACTGCGAGAGTATCTTAGCAACCTTTTTGATGCAATAAAGCATATACTTCGTATATCAGGTCGTTTTGCAGTTGTTCTGCATGATTGGCACATATTTGCCAAAGGGAAGGTGGTGAAAATCCACCGCGGACGCGCCGCCGTAATGGGATTGCCTAGTTTGGCACTTCTTATCAAAAAAGCCACTGCTTGCTCTTTCAAGTGGGAAGGCGGATAAGAAATGACTCCTTGAGCCGGAAAACCTCTCTCTGATACCAGTGATGCCTGCGCGAATCAGGACACGGCGCTGTGCCATCGGCATTTCTCGTGATTCTTCGCAAAGGCCAAATATGGAGATCGCGCATGTCGCCACTATCAATTATTGTTCTTTCACTCATCTCAAACCCTTGGGCAGATTCTGTGGTTTCTTTCGACGAGGGCATCGGCGGAAGTCCTGGCTACAACATTCCAGAAGTCGCACTTGGTGAACCAAGCCGGTTCACAGGGGAAGATATCTGGCCAGGTGTTGTTAGCCCGTTCAATTCACCATGGCTTGCAAATGAAATTGTTTCCATCGGGGCTGGGGGTTCTCTAGTGGTTTCGTTTGATGAACCTGTTCAAGATAACTCAGCAAATCCATGGGGTGTTGATGTACTCATTTTTAGCAATACTGGTTGCATGGATAATTCCTATCCTAATGCAATCGTCGGTGGGCTCTTTAGTAATGATGGTGGAATGATTGAGGTTTCGCAGAATGGAAAACAGTGGTACCAAATCACAACTGTTCTTGCAGATGGTCTTTGGCCAACACGTGGGTTTTTAGATTCACAACCATACGACTCAATCGAAGGAACACATCCGAGCGACTTCACTCTGCCGGTAGACCCACGACTCACGCTTGATGATGTTATGAACCTTGGCAATGATGAGCTTATGTCACTCTATAAAGCTTCTGGAGGTGGGACACCAATTGATATTTCAGAAACAGGACTCAGCGAAATTTCTTTCGTGCGTATTACTGTCAATGAAAGTTCTAAACTTACACCTGAGATTGATGGTTTTGCTGATGTCACTGCACAACTTGCTGGCGACGTCAACATGGACACAGTAGTAGATGTCAACGATTTACTTGCACTCATCGGAGCATTTGGCGAACTTGAAGTTGGTGGCGAACTAGCAGATTTCAATGGTGATTTTGTAGTTGATGTAGTTGATTTATTAGTTGTGATAGGTAATTGGTCTTGAGAAAAGCATTCACTCTTATTGAATTACTTGTGGTCGTCGCGATTGTTGGAATTCTCGCCTCTGTGATGGTTCCAGCAATCATCGGAGGGCACACTATTTCTCAAACTTCTGTCTGCAAAAACAATCAACGGCAACTTGTACTTGCTGTAGCTGCGTATCAAACTGACCATGGGGCAAATCCTCCATCTGTCGTCTCAATGTTTACACATTGGGATGACGATTCCATTCTTTGGCAGTACATCGGAGGAGAAAAAGAAAACACAGCTTGTCCGAATCATTCAAACTCAGAATACTCAGTTACTGGATATAACTACAACACGTCTTTTATTGGCGACGAATTCATTGTTGGGAGTGGACTCACCGTCAAAGGACTCTTACCAGCTGAATGCTCCCATCCAAGTCATTGTGCATTATTTGGAGATGGATATAAAAATAAGTTCATGCGATCAACATTGAGTGATGCCTCAATTAGGTGTGGTGGAAGACAGGAATACCGGCATAACTTCTCAACTGTTGTTGGGTGGCTTGATGGGCATGTGAGTTCACAAGAAAAAAAATTCAACAACAACTGCACTGACGAGCAACAGGTTGGATTCTTAAGTGAAGATAATTCTGCATACGATCCCCGAAAATTAGTTTTACAGTAAAGGGAGATTTTTTGCCGCGGAG
>CAZQGB010000004.1:6591-66862 GCA_964592615.1 uncultured Isosphaeraceae bacterium
TTTTTTGCCGCGGAGGCGCTGAGGCGCAGAGATAAGAATTGGGTGCTCAGTTCCTAAACAAAAAATGTATCCCTCTGTGTCTCTGTGGCGTTTCTTCTTAACCAAAAATGTATTCCTCCGCGTCTCTGTGGCTCTGCGGCGACTCTTCTCTTTTGTATTGTGTCAAAGCCACGGGAAAGCTAAGCAAGACACAATGTCACCTTCATGCAATTCAATCTCTGAAGGTGGAAGTTGAACTAGTCCGTGGGTTGTTGCAGTGTGTACCAGATCACCAGACCCCTGCCATTGAGGGACTCTCACCACTCCATCCACAAGAGAACAAGGGCGAAATGCTCTGCGTTGTGGGTTTGGTTTTACCGCAGAAGCAAGTGGTGCTTTTTGCCAAGGCAAATCAACAGGCATACCCTGTAATGCTCGTACAATTGGCCAACCGAAAATACAACTGCAAGCTAATGCTGAGACAGGGTTTCCGGGAAGACCAAGCACGGATGCGCCTGAATGTTTGCCAACAATGACAGGTTTGCCAGGCTGTATTTTTACACCTTTAATGACAATATCTACTCCAGCTTTGTCAAATGCATCAGGAAAGAAGTCACGCTTCCCGGCACTAATTCCACCAATGGTGACGACTAGGTCGCACCGACCATCAAGCACCTGTGCTACCAAATCATTTGTTCTCTCAGGATCGTCTGGAACATGGTGCGATTCTACAACTTGGCATCCCATCGAACGAAACGCTGATGAAATCATTGGGTTATTGCCGTTACGAATTTGATGCGGTAATGGTTGTTCATTTGGCGCAACAACTTCATCTCCACTTGTAATCACAATAACCCGTGGCATCGCAACAACTTCTATTTCCTGCTGCCCAACACTCGCAGCGATTCCAATGTGTTGTGGTGACATTTTTGTGAATTTATTTACCAACACGTCCCCTACTTTTGCGTCAACCCCTTGAAGGTGTATTGCTTTTCCTTTTCGAATATCAGTGCAATGAAATGTCACAATTTCATTACCACTGTCAGTTAATTCATGTTGCACAACTGAATCAAAGCATGATGGAACCGGCGCTCCAGTAGCAATAGCAACGCAAGTGTTGGGCTGGTGCTCACCAGCAAATGTTGTTCCCGCAGAAACATGATTAAGCACTTGCATCGAAACACCTTCTTCAATTTCACTAGCAACAACTGCATATCCATCCATTTGAGATCTGTTGTACGGCGGAAAATCTCGGTCGGCAACGATGTTCGCTGCTAGAAATCTGTTGTTCGCTACATCAAGTGTAACTTTTTCAGTAGCACTCACATGGGGTACAACTGAAAGTGCAACATCAAGTGCTTTAGAATAAGAAGGGAGCGCTAGCATTACCCACCACTCACTGGAGGAAGAAATGCGATTATGCACCCATCTTCTAGCGGGGTTTCCGCTGGGCACAGTTGCTGGTCAATCGCAATCGCACACCATTCTTTAAGTGCTAAAAATTGTTCATTTTCACGAGCAAGTGTATCAAACAAATCACCTGCTGTTGATCCAATTGGCATCATCATTACCTTGTCTCGACATCCGAGTGCTTCTGCTGCAGATGCAAAGAGCATGACATTACATTTTAATTCACCGTCTGCCAAATCGTTGCTCCAATTCTTCTATCGATAAGCGCATTGTTGTTGGGCGACCGTGGGGACAACTTCCACTTCGTTCTACCTCTTGTCTCTTTTTTAATAAGTCGCATAATTCTCTGTGTGACAATTGATCGCCTGCCTTTATGGCTGCTTTGCAAGACATCATATCTACGATTTCTGCAAGTGCTTCTTCTTCACTACTTGGGAAATCACTAGCACCAAGTTTCTCAAGCAATTCTCTTATAAAAGTTGCACCATCGACATTCCTAGATATAAGGAGAGTAGGCAAAGCATACACCGAGATTGACGCTGGGCCTGAAGCAGATGCTTCGATGCCAAGTCGCTCTAGTAAAGATTCATGTGTTTCTAGCGCTTCAATTTGTCCTGCGTCTGCTTCAATTGCATCTGGAACTAAAAGTCGTTGTGATTCTAAACACCCTGACGAGAGCCGTTGCATAAACTCTTCAAACATAACACGCTCGTGCAATGCGTGTTGATCAATAATAAGGAGTCCACGATCATCTTGTGTAACAAGAAAACATTTGTGTACTTGCAGCACTGCATCACTCCCAAGTATTGTTGGAAGTGGAGTAGCCATCGGTAAATCTATACCAGCAACTGCTTGCTTAGCTTCGCAAACATTAAATGAAGGAGTGCTAACTGCACCAAACTCCGCTTGACTCCCCCCTCCACGAGAAAATGTCGTCTCTTTTGATGGCTGGTACACTGGAATATATTCTTTTGTTGCGAGAGCACTAGCAACAGTTTTATTTACAAGACGCCAAACCTTGTCGCGATTTCGAAAACGAACTTCACTCTTCTGAGGGTGCACATTCACATCAACAAGTGTAGGGTCAATCTCAAGAAATAGTGCAGCTGTTGGCCATCGTTTTGGCTCGATAAGCCCCCTAAATGCTTCTTTCAACGCATGTGAAATCGAGCTATCACTAATTGCTCTGCCATTAACATGCAAGCGAATATGTTTTGAAGTAGGCCTAGCAATGCTAGGAGTTCCAACTAACCCCCAGAGTGTCATGCCTTCAATCGATCCATCAAGTTCAATCAATTCACCCTCAAGTTCCCCACCAAAGATAGACATGATTCTTTCTTTTGATGTCGCTTGTGGGTAATCAAGTATTGTTCTCTCGCCACTCTTGAGAACAAAGGAAACATCATGGTGTGAAGCAGCAAGCCGCTGAACCACATCTCTTACTCGGGTAGTTTCTGCCCCATCAGATTTCAAAAATTTGCGTCGCGCTGGCGTGTTAAAAAAAAGTCGCCTCACTTCTACAGTCGTCCCAGTACTAACAGCAATCGGCTTTGGAGGAACACTAGTGCCCCCGTCGACTTCAATTTGCGTGCCAGATACATCATCTTTTCTTCTGCTTGTCAATGAGAGATGGCTAATTGAGCCAATCGAAGCGAGTGCCTCTCCCCTAAAACCAAGCGAAGCAATCGCTGATAGGTCCGCTTCTTCTGAAATCTTGCTCGTTGCATGTGGCGTAATTGCGAGTTCAAGTTCTTCTGAAGCAATACCGCATCCATTATCGCAAACTCGGATTAAATCCTTCCCACCATGGTCAAGTTGTATCTCAATTCGATTGCAACCTGCATCAATCGAATTTTCAATAAGCTCTTTCACGATACTCGCTGGTCTTTCAACCACTTCACCAGCAGCGATTTGGTTAATCAGAACTGTCGGCAATTTACGTATTGTCATGTTGTCTCCCTCGTTAATGTCCAAGATCTTTTCATGACCAACGGCATGCGACGACCTCTTCCAAACGTGCGAGGAGATGTTTTTAAAATGACCGCCGCTTGATAACGTTTGAATTGTGTTCGATCAACCATTTTTACTATATTTGAAATAAACTCTCGTGGCACTGTTAGTTTTTCTTCAATATCATCAATCCCAAGATCAAAATCAATATGCAACCGAAGGACTTCATCCAAATCTTCGTACGAAGGCAATGTGTCTTGATCGAGTTGGTCTGGTCGAAGTTCCGCTGATGGCGGTTTCGTAACAGTTTCCAGTGGAATTGGGGGGACATCAAAACCGCAATGTGCATGGTTACTATTTATCCACTTTGCTAACGACCAAACATCTGTTTTATATATATCCCCTATAACTGAAACTGCACCAACCATGTCTCCATAGAGCGTGGTATACCCAACAGCAAGTTCAGACTTATTTCCTGTAGCTAGAACTAACGAACCGAGTTCGTTCGCCGTAGCCATGAGTAGCAGCCCTCGAATTCGTGCTTGAGCATTTTCACCCGCAAGACCAGTCGCCTCCTTGCAACCTTCATCAAGTGTCCTCTCAAAAGCAGCATGAATGTGTTCTATTGGCAATGTTTCAGCTTGAATTCCAAGATTCTTTGAAAGTTGCTCAGCATCTTCGATTGAACCAATCGAAGAGAATCTAGATGGCATCAATATTCCAGTTACCGCATCAGAACCAAGGGCAGCAACTGCAATCGTTGCAACGAGGGCTGAATCTATGCCACCAGATATTCCCAAGTGTGCATGAGAATGCCCTGTATCTTTGAAGTAATCTTTTGTTCCAAGGATAAGTGCATTCCATCGTTCTTCTTCTTCACAGGTAAGAGAAGGTGAAAAAGGTTTTGCATCTAGAGGTACTGAAATGGATCCTGTTTCAAACAAAGGCAATTCACCAAGCATTCCTTTTTCAGAAACAACATACGACCCTCCATCAAAAACAAGATCGTCTTTCCCACCTACTTGATTGCAAACTGCGATAGTGACGGAATGTTCTTTTGCAAGTTGGAAAGAATATTGCACATGTGATTCTCTTTTTCCAGTGACGAACGGCGAGGCACTAGGTGAAACAATAATATCGCATCCTTTGGAAAGAAGTTCACCCAGAGGATTATTTGCATAACTTGGTGCTACATTTGCATCGAAACCACGCCAAAAGTCTTCACAAATAGCGATACCTACTTTTTTCCCATTCAGTTCAAATGTACAAGATGAGTCACCAGGAACAAAATAGCGAACTTCATCAAAGACATCGTAATTTGGCAACAACTGCTTATCGCACGTTGCGATTATTTCGCCGTTTTGTAAAACACTTGCACTATTATGCAATCGACCTGAATGTACAATGGCTCTTGGATGCGAAACGATAATCGTCGCATCAGGACAGGCTTTAGCAATTTGGATTATTGCATCCTCACATGCTTGAACAAAACCAGTGCAAAGAAGTAAGTCTCGAGGTGGGTACCCACAAATTGACATCTCTGGAGTCACAATAATATCAGCATCTAGCGAACGAATTGCACGAATCATTCGATCGGTGTTTCCATCGATATCACCAATTACTGGGTTAAGTTGAACTAAACCGATACGCATAATTACATATGGTACCAATGCAACGCGAGCCCGCCAAAAGACGGGCTCGCGTATCACACACTGGTTCGGAGAAACCAGAAGGAAAGGAGTTAATGGTTAATAGACGACTGCAACTGCGTTTTCTATAGAATCAATCACTTGTCGTACTGTAAATGGCTTTCTAAGAACGCCATCAAAGCCACTGCATGTCAATCGAGTAATTTGTCCATCTGTGAGGTGCCCACTCATCGCAATTATCTTAGTTGCTTGCATATCGTCTCCATTTCGTAGTCCATTTGTGAATGACGTGTAATCATCACCACAAAACGACAAATCAAACAACATTACATGGGGTCGAAAGCGTTCACATTCAACACCAGCGCTAAAAGGATTACTGCAAGATTGAACAACATAATCTGTTTGTTCATTGAATACTCGTTGTAGTGTTGAACATACTTCTTCATCACAATCAACAATCAACACACGGGTATTTCCCGACATCTGGCCATCAAATGGTATGCCATGTTCTTGCATGAAATTCAAGAGTGCTTGTACAGGAATTCGACGATCTTTCGACCCTGGAATTCGGTACCCCTCAATTTGACCACTATCAAACCATTTGCTTACTGTGCGTGCTGCGACATTGCAAACTTTTGCTACTTCGCCAGTTGTAAGTACATCTTTTTCGAACGGATTCATCATTATTGCCTCGTTCACCTTCAGTTAGAGTTCGGTTAGTTCCACGTTCCACGCGGGTTGACGCTAAGTGAGGTTTCGACAATGCAAGGGACTCTATTTACTCCGAGGGTAGGGATTGTGCTGAAAAAACGCTCGGCCGCGAAGATTTTGCAATCTCAGCGACCGATAACGTCCATTACTGTCAATACAGGTAAGTATTAGGCGATTGGACCAGCAGATCGAACCGCTTCATCCATAGAATATTTTTGGTCATTTTTCCTAAATTTAGCCGCAAGTTCTTTTGCCATAGTGGTATACGCACCAGAATCATCCCATGTTTGACAAGGGTCGAGAACATCATCAGGTACATTTGGTGCTGTGGTTGGGATGTGAAGACCAAAAATCGGATGTTCAACATACTCGGATTTTGCGAGTGACCCGTCAAGAATAGCTGTCACAAACGCACGCGTCCACTCAAGCTTGAATCGCTGACCTGTTCCATATGGTCCCCCTGTCCACCCAGTATTTAGGAGCCACACATGTGCATCTTGCTCTTCAACTCGGCGGGCGAGCCAGTTTGCATATTCCATTGGTGGTCTTGGAAGGAATGGACCTCCAAAGCATGGACTAAAGTTGGGGACAGGTTCAGTAATACCTGCTTCAGTTCCTGCAAGTTTCGAGGTGTACCCATTAATGAAATAATACATCGCTTGTTCTGAAGTCAACTTACTCACAGGTGGCAGGACTCCAAATGCGTCAGCTGTTAAGAAAATTACATTTTTCGGGTGCCCACATACACTTGGAATAATTGCATCTGGAATGTACTCCACGGGGTATGCAACCCGAGTGTTTTCTGTTTTTGAGCCATCGTCGTAATCTGGAACACGTGAATCTTCATCTAGAACGATATTTTCTAGGACGGATCCAAACTTGATTGCATCCCAAATTTGGGGCTCACCTTCTTTGGAAAGTTTAATGCACTTAGCGTAACAACCACCTTCAAAGTTAAAAATGCCGTCATTGCTCCAGCCGTGTTCGTCGTCTCCAATCAATGGGCGATTTGGATCTGCTGAGAGTGTTGTTTTTCCTGTTCCACTTAGACCAAAGAAAAGTGCAGAGTTCGTTTCATCATCTTTGTCAACATTCGCAGAGCAATGCATTGGAAATACATCCACTTCGGTCATATCAAAATTCATAGCATAAAAGATTGATTTCTTAATTTCACCGGCGTATCGCGTTCCGCAGATAACAACCTTCTTTTGTTCCATAGATTGAATCACACAAACACCACTATTCAATCCCAAAGATTCGTAATCATCAATAATCAAATTACATGCGTTGATGATGGTCCAATCTGGGCTAAATGTATTTTGGTCTGCACCCCGGATAAACATCGTCGAAGCAAACAAGCATTGCCATGCTTCTTCTGTGACGACCGAAACGTTCAGTCTGTACCGTTCATCTGCGCCTGCGAATCCATCAAAGCGAAAAAGTTCCTCTTTCTTTCCAAGATACTCAGTCGCTATTGCTTCAATTTTTGCAAAGTTTTCTGGAGTGATTGGTCTATTGGTGCTTCCCCAATCAATAGCGTCATGAATCGCAGGTGTATCTTCAACAAACTTGTCGTTGGGTGAACGACCTGTACGATCACCAGTATCACAACAAAGGGCTCCATTGGAAGCAAGCACACCTTCATCGCGAAGAATGGAGGTCTCAACCAGTTCGGCTGTTGATAAGTTGGAATGAATCGTCACACCAGGAAAATCGAGGGTTTTTGTCGCAGTTTTCATTGGATTTCTCTTACTAAAAGGATGAATGAAGAGGGGTAACGTGAAACATCGCATTCTACCGTACACCCGACAATTTTGTGTCACCTATTTAATTGAAAACTAGGCAAAAGTTCATGCGAGATTGACCAAACAACTCGTTGCGGATACCCTGCCATTCCCTATGGCGATCGTAGCTCAGTCGGTAGAGCACCGGGTTGTGATCCTGGATGTCGCGGGTTCAAGTCCCGTCGGTCGCCCTTTGCAGATTTTGACCAATCAGAGGAAACGACCCGCTGATAGTTATTCCAACTCAATACCGCACTCGCTACAAACATTTGCTCCTGACACTCTTTTAGGGTACCCACAATGGACGCAGTGATCTTTTGACCAAGGCCTCTTCCTCCAAACAAGAAGTATCACCATGAATGGTCCAAAAAGCCAAAGTGATGTAAAGACAGACATAATTAGTGCGCCGAATGAGCCGGTTACACAGTAGCAATCTGTCTTTCTTCTCACCATCAAAAAAAGTGGGATTGAGAGTAGGAGTTCTACGAGCGACCCCGCAAACAACCACCCAGTGAGTTTAACTAATGGGCTAGGATCTCTCTTTCCGCGAAGAATGAAAATAAAGAGTAATGTTGACCAGACAACCCATGAGATGAAAATAAATAAAACTGGATAGATCATCTCCGGTTCAAATCCCCCTTCAAAGATCCAAATACAACTGTACAAGATAGGTGCTATTCCCCAAGAATCCTCTTCACCATTCTTACCGAGAATAAGCGTCAACACAATCGAGATTACCGCAGAAGCAAAAACAACACATAAAGCCGTCCCGATAAAACCAGCAATCAAGACGCTGATTTTTAATGGCATCCCTTTGCTGGCTACTTTTGGAGGTTTAACTATAGGCAAAACGAAAATGGCTTGTGTCGCTACAAAGAAAAGTGATGCGATGATTATGTACAGCCAATCGATGTCATCGAAATCCAAGTCATACGCTAGAAAAGCGCCTGAGAAGGTTGCCACCGCAAGAGCAATACTCACCACTACTCCAAGAAAAACTAACCACCGTTTTGATCCATGCATATCTACACAGTACCAGAAGATACAATTCTCATTATGCAATTCCATGCAATCCAACATGATGTTGTTCTAGGCGACTGGAAAGCAACACGAGCAGCAATTGAAAGACAGGTTATTAAGGCGAGTCCTAGTGCTGGTGATTTCGTAGTCCTTTGTGAGATGAGCGACACCGGCTGGTCGATGCAACTCGACAAAATCACTGGCATTGGAACACTTGAGTGGGCGTGCGGAATTGCGAAGCGCCTTGGCGTTTGGATTCAAGTTGGGTGGGCGGACTTGGTTGACTCCCGCGGAAAAAACTGTGTTTCTATCTGCTCCCCTACTGGAGAACCCGTTGCAACCTACACTAAAATTTTTACGTGTAACCCCCTCGGAGAGAATGAGTATTACGATGGTGGGAAGGAATTGGTCGTAGTTGATCTAGGAAATGTAAAAGTATGCCCCTTGATTTGTTACGACGTCCGGTTTCCTGAACTTTGGCGCCCAGCCGCAATTACAGGGGTTGACGTCTTCACGATTTCTTCAAGTTGGCCAGAACAACGAATTAGCCATTGGCGCTCGCTCCTAATCGCTCGGGCACTCGAAAATCAAGCGTATGTCGTTGCGGCGAATCGTGTCGGAAGGGATGCACTTGCAACATGGGGCGGAAATTCACTTTTATGCACACCACTAGGGGAAGTACTTGCTCAAGGGACAAAAAACGAGATTGATACATGCTCTGCTCCGATCGATCTAGAACTTGCTCGTTCATGGAGAAAAGAATTTCCGGTTTTTGAAGATATCCAAGAAGATTTAATTGGGAAGATTCAGGTTCAAGAGATTACCGCTTGATGAGGGTCGGTTTGTCGGTTACTCTTTCCGACTCAGAGTTCGGCGAAATAGCTCAGTTGGTAGAGCACTGCACTGAAAATGCAGGTGTCCCCGGTTCAAGTCCGGGTTTCGCCATTCACGTATGCAAAAAAACGAAGAAGCCATCGTTCTTGTCACTTGCCCAGATCAAAGAGGTATTGTCGCTCGACTAACGGCTGCACTCCATGAATCTGGTGGGAATATTCTCGACGCTGCTCAACATACTTCAGAGACAACTAACACATTTTTGCAACGAGTTCATGTCTCTTGGAGTGATGACACGACAACTAAAAAGAGTGTTCAGGATGCCTTGGATCCACTCATCAAGGAACTGAGTCTTGACCTTCAAATACGGTGGGTTGATACATCCCACAAGGTTGCTATTTTTGTATCTAAGGAAGACCACTGTCTGCACGATTTATTATTGCTCCAGAGAGATGGAGCATTGCATTGCTCAATCTCGATGGTAATTTCAAATCATCCAAACTTGAAAACTGTTGCAGAGCGATTCGGAATTCCTTTTCACTACATACCAATCGATGTTTCAAAAGATACTGAAACAACGCAGCTATTGTTACTTGAAGAACATGGCATTGATCTTGTGGTTCTCGCTCGATATATGCGCATTCTGAGTCCAGAGTTTATTGAGCGCTTTGATGAAAAAATAATTAACATCCACCACTCTTTTCTTCCAGCGTTTGCCGGAGGTCGACCATACCATCAAGCTCATGAAAAAGGAGTGAAACTGATTGGCGCAACTGCGCACTATGCAACTGCTGAACTTGATGCGGGACCAATCATCGAGCAAGGTGTCATTCGAGTTTCTCACAAAGATTCTGTTGCAGATATGATTCACAAGGGCAGAGATATTGAGCGAACTGTCCTAGCTAGAGCTGTTCGTTGGCACCTTGAGAATCGAATCATCGTTCACCACAACCGCGCTGTAGTTTTTGAGTAAACCTGCACAATACACAACGCAACAAGTTTGTGAATGACAGAGTTAGGGACTTTCTCTACTTGAGGGGAGAATAGACAGTTATCCTGCTTCACGAATGCGATCAATTCGCATCTTGTGTACGAGCCGTTTCATCGTGTCATTCGTCGCATTTGCAGCGCTCATTCCACCAAGGGGATAATATTCAGACAGTGCAGCTGCAAGCCTAGCCTCAGTCGTCATCATGAAATATGCAGGGCGATCAAGAATACGCGTTGCAAACTTTAACGCTCGTTGCAAATATCGAGGTGTTGTTGCAAGAACAAGAGTGTCCCCTTCAAGATTCATCGGAAGACAGCGAAATTGCCATGCTTGGCGAGAGGTTACAAACATTCTTGCTTCAGTTCGTGGAATAAATGTAACTGGATCAATCGTCGGTGCGTTATATGCATATTGGTATGCCCATGCTTCTTCAATTGCTTCGGTTGAAACATTACAAAGGCTCTCTGCTATCTCGCCAAATGGTCTTCCACTAGCTTGTTGTTGTTCAAGAATTGATTGAACATCGACATCGGTGAGCAATCCTTGTTCGACAAGCACTTCGCCTAAAAGGAGAGTGCGTCCGTTCTTCCATACATTTAATTCATCCATGCCACACCATCGGTACGCGCCTCACCGCACTATATGGGAGTATGGAATATGGGCGTGAGACTAAGTGAAGCAGTGTCGATTGTGCAGGCAAATAGCGTTATAGGTCTACAAATTAGACTGTACACGCTTCCCCAATGAGGTTTTCAGGGTTTAGACCTAGGAGTTCATCTTTAACAAATACCCCATCTTCACGGATTACCTCTCCATCAAAGTTAATGGTACCTCCACCATATTCAGGTCGTTGTATCAAAACTAAATCCCAGTGAACTTCTGATTTATTCCCATTGCATGCATCGTCGTACGCATTACCTGGCGTGAAGTGCATCGAGCCCGCAATCTTTTCATCAAAAAGAATGTCCTTCATCGCTTCCTTTATATAAGGATTAAATCCAATTGCAAACTCTCCAACATACCTCGCACCCTCGTCTGAGTTGAATATATCTTCCAAAAACTCCCCACCCTGATCAGCGGAGCAACCAACAATTTTGCCATCCATAAATTCTAACCGAATGTTTTCAAACGAATGCCCTCTATAGATAGAAGGAGTGTTGTAATGAATAACACCGTTTACCGAATCTTTCACGGGTGCTGTAAAGACTTCACCATCTGGAATATTCAACTTGCCGCAACAAGGAATCGCTGGAATATCTTTTATAGAAAATCGCAAATCGGTATCGCCTGGCCCTTTGATGTGGACTTGATCAGTGGCATTCATCACTTCTACTAACTTGTCAGCAGCTTCTGCCATCAAACTGTAGTCAAGAGTGCACACATCAAAGTAAAAATCTTCAAACGCTTCGGTGTTCATGCCAGCAAGTTGAGCCATACCTGGCGTTGGCCAACGAAGCACACACCAACGAGTGTGATTCAATCGTTGCTTCATATGTACAGGTGTTCCGTAAATTCTCCCCCAAGCTTGTTGGCGTTCTGGATCTAGCCCACTTAACTCACTAACATTATGAGAACCACGCATGCCAAGATATGCATCCATGTGTTTCATGCGTTCAAGGTCATACGAAGACCATGTTTCATAACACGCATCATTCGCACCATCATGAATTGCTCGCATAATCTGCCCATCACGAAGTACAACGTGTGCATGACCGCCAACTTCATGTGTTGCTTTAATGATTGAAATTATCATTTCGCGAGGCATGTCGAATGCTTCTACAAGAATATGTTCATCCGCTTGTAAAGCAGTTGAGTAATTAATCAATAAATCTGCTAATTTTGTATACCTTGGGTCAATCATTAGAAATGTGTCCTTTCAATTATGAAGAGCAACGCATAATACCAGATGATTTCAGATGCCTGCGAAGATATCCTGAGCAAGATCAATAACTTCCCGGTCCAATGTACAGTCATCTCGTACCCACAATTTCCCTTGGTATTCATCATGCATAGGTGCAAGCCAAAACCAACCTCCTAATTGGGAATCCAACATCTGGTTTGGTTGCCAAAACCCATCTGCACAACGCCCGTGAGCTACGCGTGATCCCTTGGCAGGATGTTCATCCCATCTCTCTATATGAGATCCGAGAAATGCTGACTCAACATCACCCGACCCTTGAATGTAGGGTGTACAGACAAGGATAAGATTTGCCTCCTTTGGCATAAATTGTTTTTGCGCTCGATGCAGAAGCCGATCAATCCTTGGCAATTCATCCACAAAACCACTTGGAAAACCAATCACTAAAGATACTCTCTTTTCATCATTTGGCGAAACAATTTTCACCCCACCAAGTTCAGTTCCTTCTTCATCTCGAACAACATGTTCATCACCGAGACGCGCAGTCTCAATAAAAGAAGCGGCTTGCGTCACATAAAACTGCATCGCTTCATCCTGCAATTCTTCTTTCCATCGTATTTTGACGACCCACGGTCTTTCAATTTGCTCAAGGATACGTAGTCGCGATGAAATTTTTAATCGGCGGCTTTTTGGGCGACTACTTCCTAGGCGTTTTACGTGCACAAATAACCGGGCACCATCACGTTGCAGTAGCAAATCACATGTTTTTCCTGATGGCGTTGGCACTTCTATTTGAATCGAACACCCACACCTTCTAGCGTGTAATGCAACCAATGCCTCAGCAAAAGAATCTAAAAAACCTCTACGGTTTTTACGAGCTTGTATGCGGTGGTAGAGCGGGTCGAGTTCGGTGTCTCCCTGCCAAGTACGAATCATCCCAACAATCGCAGGGTTCAAATCATAAGCAAAACGATCAAGACCAAGTTCACTTGGGGTCAAAATGTTCTCCTACAGAGCATGTCTGTCATAGTTTACTCTTGATACCTATGTGGAGGTAGTTGGCAACTCTCGCCCTCTTTCGCTTCAGTAGACCAAAGTGTTTCTATCAAATCTTTTGCTTGTTGCCCATCTATTCGTACGTCGCGTTCTCTTGATAACACCTGTTCAATTTGATTTCGCCCAATCCGTACTGTGAAAATTGATCGGTCATCCTTCCAATCACGATGAAGTATTTCGGTACGTTTTTCAATAAAGTCCACCGCTTTACTTGCACGGCTTGGAAGTGAGAGCACAACCTCGCGTACATCTCCAATTACCTGAGCTTGAACTTCTGAAATCAAGGTTTCAATTCCCTCGCCAGTCGAAGAAGAGATTTGAATTGCATCTGGATATCTTGAGACCCAGACCAATCGATCAGAGGGATTTTGAAGAAGATCGATTTTGTTCAATACTAATAGTCGTGCTTGATGCTCCGCGCCAATTTCTACTAAAGTATTTTCCACTGTCTCAAGTTGGGATAATGCATTTGAGTCAGAAGCATCAAGAACTATAAGCAACAATTGGCACTGAATTGTTTCTTCAAGAGTTGAACGAAAACTTGCAACTAAGTGGTGAGGCAATCTTCGAATAAAACCAACGGTGTCTGACAACATTGCATTCGTTCCACCGCCAAGTTCTAATCGCTCAACTCTTGTAGAAAGTGTTGCAAAGAGTTGATCATGCGCCCATGCACCACCTGAAGTGAGTGTATTAAACAGTGTCGACTTACCAGCATTCGTATACCCAACGAGCCCAACAGTAAAGTAATCACTATTTCTCTTTTCAACTTCCCGTACTGACCGTTTCTGAATCTCTTCAAGTTCTCGACGCAATTGTTTTTGTCGACGTTGAACCAACCTGCGATCAATTTCAATTTGTTGTTCACCTGGACCACGTGTTCCAATTCCAACTGGGGCTCCACCAGTAACTTGACCTAAATGGTCCCACATTGCACGAAGTCTTGGGTATGTATATTCGAGTTGTGCGATTTCAACTTGTAACTTTGCTTCAGTAGTTGAAGCGCGACTAGAAAAAATATCCAATATCAACTCACTGCGATCGATAATTTTTCGATTTGTCGCTTCTTCTAGATTACGGATTTGTGCTGGAGTCATGTCGTGGTCAAAAATAATTACTGACGCATCAACAGATTCTGCAAGGTCTTTAAGTTGAGTTACCTTTCCCCTTCCAAGAAAAGTACGTCCACTTGGAAGACGGCGTTTTTGAGTCAACTGCCCTACTACAACGCCACCGGCTGACTCCGTCAAGGCACATAGTTCATCTAAGCGATCTTCAAGAGGGATACGTTCTCCTCTGAGAGTCATGGCGACAATCACCGCTCTTTCTGCAACTACATTGAGATCTTCTCGTTGTTCATGACCCATAGTACTCGCGGCTCCTCGCCACTCATGGTATTGTAGTGCACTGAAAGAAAGTACTTTTATACATTTTGAACACATGAAGAAGGGGGAAAGGAATTCGCATGTCATTTCGACCTCGACTCATGCCAATAATGTTGGTATTACTCACAACCCTCGCAATTGTTCCGTTGTCAATTGCTATTACAAGTACTTCTCCAAGTTATGAATGGTTTGACCCACTCATCGATGTTCGGGGTGTCCTCGTTGATCGCCATGTAAAAGTGCCGGACGAAGAAGAAATGCAGAAAGCTGCAATTAAAGCGATGATTGAGTCTCTAGAAGACCCGTATGCTCTGTTTGTTCCAGATGAGAAGGAAAAAGCTTTCATCAAAGATCTAGAAGGTGATTATGCTGGAATTGGTGCAGAGGTCCGTATGATTGACGGAGAACTCGTCATCATCACGCCAATGGATGATTCTCCCGCACTCAAGGCAGGGGTTAGAGCTGGGGATGTAGTTGAAAGTATCGATGGCGAAAGAGCAATTGATTCAACTATTCAAGAACTCATTGATCAACTAACTGGACCAGTTGGAACTGATGTTCAAGTCTTTGTTCGACATAAGGATGGGTCAAAAGAAGAACTTACGATTACTCGCGGCCATATTCAATCTCCGAGTGTTGCAGGATTGATTCGCAGAGATCAGAAATGGTCTTGGTGCTTGGATGAAGAAAATAGCATTGCGTATATACGCATCAGGCAGTTTAATGAAACAACTCCAAACGAGTTAGCCGTCGCGCTGCAAGATGCAGAGCGTGCAGGTCTTCTTAAGGGACTCGTTCTTGACTTAAGAGATAATCCCGGCGGAGCACTCTCTGCAGCAATCACAATTTCAAACATGTTCCTCGAGAGTGGAAATATTGTTACCGTTTCAGGTAGAGCAACCCATACAAGATCTTGGGATGCCCAGCCCGATCATATTCTGCATAACGTGCCTATTTTGATTATTGTTAATGGTAATTCTGCTTCTGCATCTGAAATAGTTGCAGGTAGTTTGCAGGCAAACGATCGTGTCGCTATTCTTGGAACAAGAACTTTTGGCAAAGGGTCTGTGCAAGAAGTGTTAGAACTTGCCTCTGGTGGAATGTTAAAATTTACAACTGCACGATATGACCTCACCAATGGAAGAACTATTGACAAGCGGCTTTCTGAAGATAAAAGTCTTTGGGGTGTAGATCCAAACGAAGGTCTCGTCATTCTTGAGTCGCCAGAAGAACTCAGTGACCGTATAAAAAGCAGAGAACCATACATCGTCATCACTGATGACGAACCAGAAGAAGGTGCATGTGGAAGTGTGGGATGGATTGAAGACACTTTTAAAGACCATCAGCTAGCACAAGCTCTTCTTGCTATTCAAACCAAACTTGAAACAGATCAGTGGCCAATTCTAACTGATACAAATCCTGTAATTCAAGGAGTCCGTGAAGAGGTTACTGAACTTGCAAAAGAAAGAATCGAAATATTAAAAACTCTTATTGACGTTGATAAACAATTGACATTTCTCCAGGATGAACTTGATGAAGAAGACGCTTCTCTTTTTCCCAAAGATACCAATCTAAAGAATGTAAGTATGACTATCACAGATTCTGAAGGGAACACCCTTGGCACTTGGCGTGTCAAAAATGGCGATGTTGAAGCAGCACTAGATTCATTACAATTGGAACCAGAAGAACAAACACACGAATAATTACATGGAATGGGGGATACTACCTATGACCCTTGTATTAGGAATCGAATCGAGTTGTGACGAAACTGCAGCATCTGTAGTACAAGATGGTTGCACAGTTCTTTCTAATATTGTCGCATCTCAAGATGAACTTCATACTGAATATGGTGGCGTTGTTCCTGAAATTGCAAGCCGCGCACACTTGGAACGAATTCTTCCAGTTATCCAAAAAGCAATAAAAAATGCAAACATAGAACTCAGTGCTATCGATGCAGTTGCAGTTGGTAATCGACCAGGTCTCATCGGCTCACTTCTTGTTGGAGTCGCTGCAGCGAAAACACTTGCATGGGCACTTAACAAACCGATTATCGCAGTAGATCATGTCATCGCGCATCTTTGGGCACCACACCTGACAGGCGCAAACATCGAATACCCAGCCCTTGGCATAGTTGTTTCGGGTGGTCATACTTCTTTACTACTCTTAACCGACCCTTCAAATGTCAAGTGTTTAGGCAAGACAATCGACGACGCAGCAGGTGAAGCATTTGATAAAGCTGCTGCGATACTTAAACTTGGTTGGCCCGGTGGGCAACGAATTGATAATGCAGCTGCAAAGGGCTCCCCTGTTCACTCATTACCAAGACCAAAAACAAAGGGTGACCGTCCCGATTTTTCATTTAGCGGATTAAAAACTGCTCTGTTGTATGGAGTTCGTGGGAACCCATCAAAAGTAGAAGGTAAGATGATCTTCCCGCGCAGTCCAGAAGAACTTTCTACACAGGAAATATGTGACTGGGCATCCTCATTTCAACATGCTGCAGTTGACTCTATCATTAACGGTGTCCACAACGCTCTTTCAAACAATACTGTACGATGTGTTGTCTCAGGTGGTGGTGTCTTAGCAAACTCTCTCCTGCGAACAAAACTTACAGTTACTGCTGAACAGTTTCACATCCCAATACATCTTCCTGAATCTACTTACTGCGTCGACAATGCAGCAATGATTGCAGGCCTAGGACATTTCTTATTCACACGCGGCCAACGCGACTCACTCTCTCTTACCGCATCACCTCGAGGCATTGCCTCCTAACCTTATCTTTACCTTTCATGAATACAAATCCAAAAAAGAAGGCAAGCAGGACGAACGATCTCTTGCCGCCAATCGCTGCTTTTCAACAATCAACTCACAAAATGATTGACGACGAACACCCCTCAATGCTTCGAGAAGAGGAATTGTTGAAAAATGTTGTTCTTGATTTTGGTCGAAGCAGTGGCCCAGGTGGACAACACCGAAACCGAAAAGCAACAGCGTGTACCGCAACGCATATTCCAACTGATATTACTTCAGAAGCAACGGAGAGACGAAGGCAAAGTGAAAACAGAAAGATGGCAATTAGCAGACTAAGGCGAACACTTGCTATCCTTCTTCGAAGAAAAATCAACGTAGATTCTTATACTCCTACTGAACTTTGGGAGAATCGACGTCAGGGCGATAAACTTCCAATCAATCCAAAACATAATGAATACCCTGCTATTCTTGCAGAGACTCTTGACGTTATTCTTGCAACTGATTTTGACATGAGTGAGTCTGCAGGAATTCTTCAAGTAACAGGCACACAACTTCTAACAATTATCTCGCATGACAAAGCAGCTCTAACTTGGCTTAATGATCAGCGTAAGGAACTCGGTCTAAAACCGTTACAGACATGACTACGACTTCAAATCTATCAAGAACCGTAAACGATATCATCGATACTATTCTTCCTGAGTTAATTACAATCAGGCATGACCTCCACAAACATCCAGAACTTGGCTACAACGAAACTCGAACGAGTGGAGTCATTCAAGATTTCTTAACAAAAAGTGATGTCCCATTTGAAGCTGGACTTGCAAAGGGCACAGGAGTCCTTGGGTATCTTGAGGGGAACAGTGACAATTCGATTGCCCTGCGAGCGGACATTGACGCTCTGCCCATCACAGAAGAAAATGAATTTGATTGGAAATCCATCCACGAAGGTTGCATGCACGCATGCGGTCACGATGGGCACACAACAATTTTGCTTGGCGCAGCAAAAGTTTTGTCAACTATTGCAAAAGAACAAGTGTTACCAAATCCAGTCACATTTGTTTTCCAACCCGCGGAAGAAGGCGGTGGCGGTGGTGAACAAATGGTACTAGACGGATGCCTTGATGGATCACGCATTGGCAAACCAGTAGAAATGATGTTCGGTCTTCATGGCTGGCCACAACAAAAACTAAACGATGTTTCAACTAAGGTTGGTCCCATGCTTGCTGCTGACATCGGTGTTAGCGTTACTATTCGAGGAGTAGGCGGGCACGCTGCGTTCCCGCATATTTGCAGTGACCCAATTGTTTGCGCTTCACAAGTCGTACTTGCTTTACAGCAACTAGCATCGAGAAATACTGACCCACTTGATGCTTTGGTAGTTTCAATAACGCAGTTCAATGGCGGTTCGGCGCACAACATTATTCCAGAAGAAGTCAAGCTAGTTGGCACTATTCGCTACCTTGAGCAAGAAACTGGCGAGATGGCAAAAAAACGATTTGTCGAGATTGTGAATGGTATTGCCACAGCACATGGTTGTGAAGCATCAATTACATTGCATGATGGTTATCCCGTCACTCGCAATGATGAGAAGGCAGTTGGAACTTTTTTTGAAATAGCAAACGAAACTCTACAAGAGGATCAGGTTTTACTTTTTGAAAAACCAGTGATGGGTGGCGAAGATTTTTCATACTATTGTAAAGAAGTACCTTCTTGCTTTTTTGCACTTGGACTACTTCCCCAAGACAAAGATTCAATGCCTTCGTTACATCAACCAACATTCGATTTCAACGATGATGCACTCAAAACAGGCATAACAATGTTTTGTGCCCTCGCTCTTCAAACAAAATTAAATTGATGATTGTGAAGTATGAAAATCAATCATGACGTCGTAGTGGATGAAATTGATTTTCAAGAATAACTTTGCAAGTTCGGGGTCAAACTGCGTACCTGCACAAGCTGTTATTTCTTCGAGAACTTCCGATCTATTTAATTTCTCTCGATAGGACCTAGAGGAACACATTGCATCAAATGCATCTGCAATTCCAAGAATACGCCCAAAGATTGGCGTATCTTCGCCTTTTGTCCCGTCAGGATAACCACCACCATCCCACCTTTCGTGATGAGAACGAACTCCTGGCAGCACTGATTGTAATTGCGGAACTTCTCGCAATATGTTCTCTCCAATTACTGGATGAGATCGAATCTGATCAAATTCTTCATCGGTCAGTTTTCCGGGCTTTCTAAGAATTGCTTCAGGAATACCAATCTTTCCTATGTCGTGAACTAATCCACAAATATGAATTTGTTCTATTGTTGTCGAATCAAGTTCCATAATTTGTGCAAGTTCTTTTGATAACCATGCCACTCGCTCCGAGTGCCCACAGGTGTATGTATCTTTCGCATCAATTGCATTAACAAGTGCAGAAACAGTTCCAAGAAGAAAACCATGCCGTTCTTCAGTGTGTCTTCGTTCAATATCCGCTCGCTTTAAGTTCGACATCGCAAGTGAAGCAATATCTGCAAGACCTGTGCAATATTCAATATCTTCATCAGCTGTTTCTCCTCTTGCTTGCCCTTCTCGGTTATCAAGATAGAGACAACCTGCAACTGACTTACCAATCATGATGGGAACACACAGTGCTTCCTCGATGTTGTACTGCATAATGCTCTGTGCTTGTTGGTCAATTACTTCGGTCTTTTGAAAACGAACTGGCTCTCCTTCCATGGCTGCATCAAGCAATGACCGACTAATATTGAGCGAATCCTCAGAACCAACTCTTCCTTTGGTCGCAAGTATCTCTACTCGATCCCCTCCTACTGCTCTTATGATTGCAACATTGCTAAACAACGTTCCAGCGCATGCTGCGGTAGCGATTGCTTGCGCCATCTCTGGTTCTGATTCTGCAGAATGAAAAATTCGGCTGCATTCTAGTAAACCGTGCAATCGTTCTTGGGCAAGTTGTACACCACCTCGAGTACGTTCAATTTGAAGAATCGAAGTGCCACGAACTGACTTTGCGTCATCAAATGTTTCAGAGTAAAGATTATCTGCATTACGATCAACAATTTGAAATGTAAATGGTTCGATTGTGACGAGATCACCCGGATGCAAACGAATGAGTTTGGAATCTTTTAATCTAACTCCATTGATAAATGTTCCATGCCGAGACCCGCTGTCTTGAATTTTCCAGATAGGGCCGCTGTCAGAAGCATATTTGGCTATGACTGCGTGGTTTCGAGAAACTGTCGCTCCAGATGGGAGTGGAAGTGTGTTGTCTGCCCCCCTACCGATTGTGATTGGTGCATCACCTTCTAACTTTAGAGAATGAAACACCGGTCCATGTAATGTCTCTAGCACGAGATTTTGATGCAATGTCATACCTTGTATAGAATACAGTGAGAATTGTGGACAGTCTCCAACCGTTGTGTTGCCATAAAGGAAAGACTTTGCTAAACTACCATGTTCACTAAAAACACCGTTACTACCACTGCGTCGTGACTTGCTGGCCAGCATTCACACAGAACGTTGGTGGAAGGCAGGAGAATCACATGGCCAAAAAGATAGAAAAGCAATTTAAGGTGCTCGCACCCGGCGGTCAAGCTACGCCAGCACCCCCTCTCGGCCCAGCTTTAGGCGCAAATGGCGTAAATCCAGGGCAATTTATCCAACTCTTTAATGATCGAACACGCGATCTCAACGGTAAAATCGTTGGTTGCATCATAACGCTTTATGCGGATCGATCATTTGATATTGAGATAAAGTCATCCCCCGCTGCCGTGCTCTTACGAGCTGCGGCTGGGATTGAAAAGGGCTCGGGAGTACCTCATACTGAAAAGGTTGGCTCGGTCACAAAAGATCAAGTCAGAGCCATCGCTGAAGAAAAAATGGAAGATCTCAATGCTGCATGTATCGAGTCAGCAATGCGGATTATCGAGGGTACCGCTCGCTCAATGGGCGTGACTGTGGAGGGAGCGTAAACCATGACACGAATAACAAGACGACAAAAAGCGAATCTGGAAATTGCTACGAAAGGGAAACTTCCCCACAGCATCCCAGAAGCAGTAAAACTACTAAAAACATATCCCGCAGTAAAGTTCGATCAAACTGTAGAGATTGCGGTCCATCTATCTATTGACCCAAGGCAAGCCGATCAGCAACTACGGGGATCCGTGTCGATGCCCAAAGGTGTTGGGCGATCTGCCAAAGTCATCTGTTTCTGTGGCAAAGATAAAGAAGATGCGGCTAAAGCTGCAGGTGCAATCGAAGCGGGTTCTGAAGAACTCGTAAAGAAAATTGAAGGTGGCTGGCTTGACTTTGACGTTGCTATCGCCTCACCAGATATGATGCGATTTGTAGGAAAGCTAGGACGCCAACTTGGTCCAAAAGGCCTCATGCCTTCACCAAAAGCAGGTACTGTGACACCCGATATCGAAACAGCAGTTGCTGAATTCGCTGCAGGTAAAGTCGAATATCGAAATGATGATGGTGGAAATATCCACTGTATTGTTGGAAAAATGAGCTTTTCAGAGGAAGATCTCACTGAAAATCTTAACTTTTTTATCAACCTAATTACAAAAGCACGCCCAGCAGCTGTAAAAGGTGAATTCATCAAGAATTGTTCAATTAGTGCCACAATGACCCCAAGCGTAAAGGTAGCAACATAAACTGCTACTCCCTAAGGAGTTACACCCATGAGTAAACAAATCAAAAATATGATTGTTTCCGATTACAAACGCCGTTTTAGCGATGTTAAAAACGCGTTAATCATCGATATCCGTGGCATTGAAGCAAACGAGAATAATGACCTGCGTGTTGACCTTCTTGGTAAAGATATCCACATCACAGTTTTAAAAAATAGTCTTGCAAAAACTGCATTTGAAGGTACTTCCCTTGAGGTACTTTCAACCACTCTTACTGGTCCTTCCGCCCTTGTATTCGGTGGTGATTCGGTCGTCGATGTTGCTCGAAATATCGTCGACTGGGCTAAAAAAGTCAAAAAACTTGACTTAAAAGCGGCAGTGCTCGATGGAGAGTTGTTTGATGGCCCTGATGGGGTAAAGCGTCTCAGCGACTTCCCAACGAAAGAAGAAGCGCAGGGCACAGTCATCCAGTTGGTTCTTTCACCTGCTGGAAATCTCGTAAAAGCAGCTACAAGCCCAGGAGACAACGTAATGGGAATTATCAAAGAAATCAGAACTCGTTTAGAAGAGGGAAACACGGTCGAAAAGATCGCCTAATCAACACGAGAAGTACACGACATCGCGTTTGGGACTGGCCCGTGAGGGTTAAAAGTCACACAGGGTGGCTCCTCTCCCACGCATGACACTTAGTTATGGAGTATGAACATGTCCGAAGAAGCAACAGCAACAAAAGAATTTGATAAAGCAATCAGCAAAATTGGCGATGAAATCGCTGGTCTTACTTTGACTCAAGCAGTCGATTTAGCTGATTACATGAAAGATACCTACGGTATTGAACCAGCAGCAGGCGGTGCAGTAATGATGGCAGGCCCAGCTGGTGGCGATGGTGGCGAGGACGAACAAACAGAGTTTGATGTTATTCTTGAAGCTTGCGGCGACAAGAAAATTGCAGTCATCAAAGTTGTTCGTGAAATAACTGGTCTTGGGCTTAAAGAAGCCAAGGCAATGGTTGACGAAGCACCAAAAGCAGTCAAAGAGAAGGTGTCCGATGATGAAGCTAATGACATCAAAGGCAAACTTGAAGAAGCAGGCGCAAGCGTCACTGTAAAGTAACCTATTGCTAGTCTAAAACTTAGAGCAGCGAGTACACCTGTACTCGCTGCTTTTTTCTTCACATACAAGGTAGGATTCATTACATGGACAAACCTACCGCGTCCGATAACCATTGTGCCATCAAAATACTTGACCATTCTAATAAATAAAAAAAAATAATAATAAAAATTCAAGTTTCTGACCCCGCTACTTGCCCAAAAACAGCGTTTCGTATACCCTACGTGGCTCGGCAGCGGCGGTCGCGGCAACTTGGAAGACACAGTAAGAAACACACATAAAAACAGACAAACTGCTTTTCAACGCAGTAACGGTCAGTTATGAGGTTTATTTATGGCGACGATTACGGTACGCGATTTTTCAAAACGCGGAGATGCAATTCCTGTACCACCACTTACAAAAGTTCAAGGTGAAGCGTACGAACGGCTCATTCAATCTAATCTTGAACCATTAAAAAGAAAACCAATCGGGCTTGAAGCACTTCTTCGAGAAGTCTTTCCTATCGAAGCATACGACGGTTCAATGCGAGTTGAATATTTATATTACAAACTCGATGAGCCAAGGTACACGGTAGATGAATGCAAAGAACTTAGACTTACATATGGTAGCCCATTTAAAATAGGTGTCCGTTTTGTTCGAGATGGTATTGCAGAAGTATTAGAAGAAGAAATTTATATTGGTGAAATTCCAATTCTTATCGGTGGTGGTGAATTTATCATTAATGGTTCTGAACGTTGCATTGTAAATCAACTTCACCGATCCCCTGGTGTCGACTTTTCAATTCAAGACGACATGGGTGATCGACAATTGCATAAAGCAAGAATCATTCCTGAACGTGGTTCATGGATAGAAATTGAAGTCACGAAAAAAGATGTCTTAGCGATGAAGATTGACCAATCTGCAAAGATTGCAGCTACAACATTCCTCAGAGCCCTTGACGAAGAATATAGTTCAACTGAAAAAATTCTTCATAAGTTCTACGATGTCAAGGAAATGTCAGTAAATAAGTTGAAACCTGAGTACTACTCAGCTGAACTCATTATTGATTCTGACACTGGGGAAGAGCTCTGCAAAATTGGTGCTCAAATTGGCGATGCCTATGATGCAATCCTTGCTTCTCCAATTAAAAAGATTTCAGTTATTGCCGACCCCCCCGATGCACTTATTTTAAACACACTCTCTGTTGAAAAACTTGACTTCCTCGCAGATTACACTGAACACGAAGCATCACTTTTAAAGATTTATGGTCGATTACGCCCAGGAAACCCACCACAAGTTGATAAAGCTCGAGCATTATTTGCTGACAAATTCTTCGATGACAACCGATACCGTCTTGGAAAAGTTGGACGCTTCCGCATCAATCGTAAATTTAATATGGAAATCTCTGAAGATGTCATGCATCTTCGACCTGAAGATTTCATTGCAGTTATCGAGTACATGCTCGACTTACGATCACGAAAAGATTCTGCTCACATTGACGATATAGACCACTTGGGCAACCGTCGCTTGAGAACATTGGATGAACTTGCTGTAGAAGAAATGCGAAAAGGTTTCCTGAAACTCCGACGAACTGTGCAAGAGAGAATGAGTGTTAAAGATCCAGACGAACTCAATAAGGTTGCTGATCTCGTCAACTCCAAGGCAGTAAGTTCAGCCATTGATTTCTTCTTTGGTAGAAGTGAACTTTCTCAAGTAGTTGACCAAACAAATCCACTCTCTATGCTCGTTCACGAACGTCGACTCTCTGCATTAGGCCCTGGCGGGCTCAACAGAAAACGTGCTGGGTTTGAAGTTCGCGATGTTCATATCTCTCATTATGGTCGTATTTGCCCAATTGAAACACCAGAAGGCACTAACATTGGCCTTATTGCTTCACTTGGCATTTACGCAAAAATTGACGAATATGGCTTCATTCAAACACCATATCGGGCAGTACAACGGAACAAAGCCACCGATGAGGTTTGCTTCCTCCGAGCTGATGAAGAAATGAATTCGATCCTTGCCCCAACTGAAGTCCTTGATGAAAAAGGAAAAATAACTGGGGACCATGTTATTGCTAGGCGCAGTGGCGAGCTTACTCAAGTTGATTCCAATGAAGTGAAGTACATTGATATTTCTCCAAAACAACTTGTCGGTGTTTCAGCATCACTAATTCCGTTTCTTGAACACGATGACGCCAACCGCGCGTTGATGGGTTCAAACATGCAACGGCAAGCTGTGCCTCTCATTATTCCTGATCCACCAATCGTGGCAACAGGGATGGAGAAAATTGTCGGCCATTATTCAGGCATGTTGGTCAAGGCAAAACAAGGTGGCAAAGTTACATATGTTGATGCTCGCCGAATTTTAATTGATAACTCTGATGAATATATTCTACAGACCTTCAGAGGTCTTAATGAACGAACTTGTCAATCGCAAAAGCCAATTGTTAAAATTGGCGACACAATCAAGAAGGGACAAATCATAGCTGATGGTGCTTCTAGTGTGAACGGTGAACTCGCTATTGGCAAAAATGTTCTTGTTGCCTTCAATACTTTTGATGGCTACAACTTTGAAGATGCAATTGTCATCTCAGAACGTCTTGTCAAAGACGATGTTTTTACCTCAATCCACATCAACTCATATGAGGTTGAAGTACGAGACACTAAACTTGGCAAGGAAGAATTCACCTGTGATATTCCAAACGTCTCCGAGCGACAATTGATGAATCTCAATGAAGATGGCATCATCAGGCAAGGCGCTCGGGTTGGACCAAACGACATTCTTGTGGGCAAAGTTGTTCCAAAGAGTAAAAACGAACTAACTCCAGAAGAAAAGTTGCTTCATGCAATCTTTGGTCGCGCCGGTGAGGATGTTAAAAACGAATCGCTCAATGTTCCCGCAGGATCAAGCGGAGTTGTCATTGGCACCAACCACTTCAGTCGACGTATGCATCTAGACTCTGATCAAAAGAAACAGATTAAGAGAAAAATGGATGCTTATGAAGATGAGATGAATAATATTGCCATATCTCTCTTTAGAGACATGGTCAGTGAAATGAATGCGATTCTAGGTACCGAAATGGTTGACCCAGCTACTCGCCAAAAAGTTGGTCTCTCAGATATTCCTGAGGTTATCATTGAACAGATTGATGGTTTCTCGGAGAAATGGGTTAAGGGTTCAAAAGACGCAAAGACAGAAGCGGCAAAAATCCAAGAACAATATTGGCCACGCATTGAAGCACTGTACAAGGAGCGGGAACGAAAACTCGCACACATGAAACGTGGTGATGAACTTCCATCGGGTGTCCTTGAAAAAGTTGTCGTGTATCTGGCAAACAAGCGGTCTATTTCTGTAGGTGACAAAATGGCTGGCCGACACGGGAACAAAGGAGTGATTGCACGTATCGTTCCAGAAGAAGACATGCCATTCATGGATGACGGTACTCCCGTAGACATTCTTCTCAATCCACTGGGTGTGCCATCTCGAATGAATGTTGGGCAGTTGTTGGAGTTACACCTTGGCTGGGCAGCAAAAGTTCTCGGGTTCCAAGCTGTTACACCAGTGTTTGATGGAGCTACGGAAGCCGAAGTTCTAGGTGCAATTGAAGAAGCAAACAATTCTGTCCTTGCAAAACGAGCGCATTTTGAAGAAACAGGTGAAAACCCAGGTACTTCTAAAGAAATTTTGGCAAAAATCCCCTTTGAAGGAAAAGTGCAACTGCACGATGGTCGCACTGGCGAACCATTTAAACAACCAAGTTCAGTCGGCGTGATGTACATGTTGAAATTACATCACTTGATTGATGACAAAATCCATGCACGATCAACAGGCCCTTACAGTTTAATTACCCAACAACCCCTTGGCGGTAAAGCTCGTACTGGTGGGCAGCGATTTGGTGAGATGGAAGTTTGGGCTTTGGAGGGTTACGGCGCAGCGTATATGTTGCAAGAATTGCTCACAGTTAAAAGTGACGATGTAGAAGGCCGTACGAAAATATATGACTCCATCGTGAAGGGCACAAATGTCCTAGAAGCAGGTATGCCCGTCGTGTTTGACGTGTTATGCCACGAGATAAGAGGCCTTTGTATGAATATTGAGTTGGAGAAAGATCAAGAAGAATCAGGGAGTCTTCTCTAATCTAACTTCGTTTAGGAACACAACGATCTTCAACACACTTGTAGATAGGAATTAAGAACTATGTCTGAACAAGTCTTTGATAAAATCAACGATTTTAAGTCTGCCCGAATCGGTCTAGCAAGCCCGAGTGACATCCGAAGCTGGAGCTTTGGTGAGGTCAAAAAGCCTGAAACGATTAACTATCGAACATACCGTCCTGAAAAGGATGGTCTATTCTGTGAACGAATCTTCGGTCCTGAACGTGACTACGAATGCGGTTGTGGAAAATATAAAGGGACTAAGTTCAAGGGAATCATTTGTGACCGCTGTGGTGTCAAGGTAACTCACTCAAGAGTTCGACGAAAGCGAATGGGACATATCAACCTTGCGGCATCTACTGTTCATATTTGGTTTTTCAAAGCACTCCCAAGTCGACTTGGAACCCTTCTTGGGATGAAAACTTCAGATCTTGAGAAGATTATTTACTTTCAAGATTATGTCGTCCTCGAAGCAGGTGATGCTGAAATGGAAGGCACCCCACTTGAATACAAGCAAGTTATTACAGAAGATCAATATCGTGATATTACAAGTCGTGGCGGATACGGAGATTTCCGTGCAGGCATGGGCGCCGAAGCTATTCGAGAAATTATCGAAGCACTTGATTTACATGAAGAGGTAACAATCATTCGTGAGGGATTAGCAAGCACTCGATCAAAGCAGAAAACTGCTGATCTTGCTAAACGTTTAAAACTTATCGAGCAATTACGAGGAAGTCACAACGATCCTGCATGGATGATTCTTGACGTTGTCCCTGTCATTCCACCTGAACTTCGACCACTTGTTATGCTTGAATCGGGCAACTTTGCAACAAGCGATTTGAATGATTTGTACCGACGAATTATCAATCGAAATAACCGATTGAAAAAATTAATGGACCTTAACGCCCCCGAAGTTATCATTCGTAATGAAAAACGAATGTTACAACAGGCAGTAGACGCTCTATTCGATAACGGCCGTTGTCGCCGACCCGTCCTTGGTAGTTCGAACCGCCCACTTAAATCAATTACTGACATGATTAAGGGGAAACAGGGTCGATTCCGAGAAAACTTACTTGGCAAGCGTGTTGACTATTCGGCACGCTCTGTAATCGTTGTTGGCCCAACTCTAAAATTAAATCAATGTGGTCTTCCCAAGAAAATCGCACTGGAGTTATACCAACCATTTATTATCCGCTGCCTGAAAGATCGTGGGCTCGCTGATACCATCAAATCCGCTAAGCGAATGCTTGAGCGAAGAGATGAAGAAGTTTGGGATATTCTTGAACATGTCATTCATCAACATCCAGTCTTGTTAAACCGTGCACCAACCCTTCACCGTATGGGTATCCAAGCGTTTGAACCCGTTCTCGTTGAAGGCAAGGCCATTACCCTTCACCCACTAGTTTGTACAGGGTACAACGCAGACTTTGACGGTGACCAAATGGCTGTTCACCTTCCCCTTTCAGTTGAAGCACAAACTGAAGCCCATGTACTGATGCTTTCAACACATAATATTTTCTCACCTGCACACGGGAACCCACTCGTGTCTCCAAGTCAAGATATTGTCATGGGTGTCTACTTTTTGACGCACATGGATGTTAATGATACGCGACCTGATGAAGATTTGAGGAAATTCCGAAACGCGCATGAGGCGATTCTGTCATACGATTACGAACAAATTTCACTTCAAGAAAAGATTCAAGTTCGTCTTCCACGATATCCAAATATCGTAACTGACGAAAGTGGTCCTATCGAAAAGATGCCTGAAAATGGCCGAATTGTAACCACAGTTGGTCGTATCCTGTTCTGTGAAATCCTCGCTGAAGGCATGCCGTTCTACAACTGCTCGCTTACGAAGAAGGGATGCAGTCGGGTCATAGATGACACCTTTGAAATAATGGGTCGAGCAGAAACACTTACTCTTCTTGACGATATGAAGGATGTTGGTTTCAAAGCATCTACATGGTCAGGTATTTCAATCGCAATCACTGATATGCGAATCCCTTCAAATAAACAGTCGTTACTTGATGTAACGCAACAAAAAGTTGACCGTGTTGAAAGTGCAACTGCTGCAGGGGCAATAACAAACCAAGAACGCCACAACCAACTTCTTGACTTGTGGTCACATTGCCGTGAAGAACTCACAGGTTCGCTAATTAAGACACTTGAAGTTGATCGCCGAAATCCTGAAGACAACAGTTATCTTGATATTGATTCTAACGAAGGGTATCGATACCTCAACCCTGTCTACCTCATGTCTACTTCTGGTGCTCGTGGTAACGTTAGTCAGATGCAACAACTTGCAGGCATGCGTGGTCTGATGACAAAACCAAGTGGTGAAATTATTGAAACACCCATTAAAGCGAACTTCAGGCAGGGATTGAATGTTCTTGAATACTTCTCATCAACTCACGGTGCACGAAAAGGGCTCGCAGATACAGCTCTAAAAACCGCTGACTCAGGGTACCTCACTCGTAAACTTTATGACGTCGCTCAACCAGTAGTCGTAAACGACTTTGACTGTGCAACAAAGCGTGGAATCACAAAACGTGCTGTCTACAAAAATGATGAAATACACATTCCACTTCGAGACTTAATTGTTGGCCGAACAAGCATGCAAACAATCATTAACCCTGTAACTGACAAAGTAATCGTAGCTAACAAACAAGTTATTGATGAAAGTGTTGCAAACGATTTGGAAAATCTCAACATCGAAGCAGTTCAAGTTCGAAGTCCTCTGACTTGTGAATCTGAATCTGGATGTTGTGCATTATGTTACGGACACGATCTCTCAACGAACCATCTTGTAGAAGAAGGCATGGCAGTTGGAACTATCGCAGCGCAATCCATTGGTGAACCAGGCACACAGCTCACAATGCGAACATTCCACACAGGTGGTGTCGCATCCCGCGAATTTGTTGAAACAAATTATAAGGCTCCATATTCAGGAGTTATGATACTTCGCGATTGTAACGAAGTTCCACTTCCAGATAACACCGATGGTCACCTTATCACACTCAAGCAAACTGGTGAACTCGTAATTGTTGATGACAAAGGGCGCGAGCTTGACAAAGCATTCCGTGTCCCATACGGTTCAACTGTACGAATGGCTTCCGGCTCCAAGGTTAAAAAGGGCAATATTCTTATCGAGTGGGATCCACACGTTATGCCTATTCTCGCTGAGAAAACTGGCTCTGTTGTTTTCAAAGACATTGAAATTGGTACAACTTTACGTGAAGAGGATACCAAAGGAATTAAAGAACGAATTATTACAGAACACACTGGCGACTTACATCCACAAGTTCTAATTCAAGACAAGGAACAAACACTTGACTTCCATCACTTGCCAGCAAAAGCTCGTTTGGAAGTAAAAGATGGGGATAAGGTAGTTACTGGTCAAATGATCGCACGACGACCAAGAGAAGTGAAGGGTTCTGCAGACATTGTTGGCGGTCTACCACGAGTTACCGAAATTTTTGAGGCTCGTGTTCCTAAAGAACCAGCAATTCTAGCACGTGTCACTGGTCGAGTTGATCTTCAGTCCGAACGCAAGCGCGGCAAAATGGTAATCCATATTGTTCCAGAAGGCAGCGACCCAGTTGAGCACCTTGTTCCTCAGGGCAAGCATTTGTTAGTGCATACCGGCGATAATGTCATTGCCGGGAGCCAACTTACTGAGGGCCCGAGGGATCCTAATAACATTCTTGAAATTAACGGTGAAGAAGCACTCTATAACTACATGATTTCAGAAGTTCAAAACGTCTATAGGGCTCAAGGCGTTCCTGTTTCGGATAAGCACATCGAAGTTATCCTCTCCAGAATGCTTAGTAAAATCCAGGTTCAAAAAGCTGGTGATACTGAACTACTCCCGATGGACTTTGTAGAACGGTATAAATTCCGTATGTCAAATAAGAATCTCGATGGTTCACTAATTATTAAAGATTCAGGTGATACTGATTTTGCTGTTGGCGACATTGTCGAAAAGGATGCTATTAAAGAAGCGAATGCAATTGCTGAAGCTGAAGGTAAAACACCTGCAAAGACTACAAGACCGAAGAAAGCAACTGGTAAACCATTGCTTCTTGGAATTACTAAGGCAGCTCTCCAATCAGAATCTTTCTTGTCAGGTGCATCATTCCAAGAGACTACGAAAGTTCTCACTGAAGCTGCATTACGCGGTGCAGAAGATAACCTTAAAGGACTCAAGGAAAATGTATTACTTGGTCACCTTATCCCAGCAGGAACTGGTTTTGATCCATATCAGAGCATGAAAGTTAAACTGCTCGTTGATCCTATTCCAACAGATGAAGATGATGAGGAAAACATGATTGCAGTAGCAACTTCTCGTGCAGAGGCTGCTGGGGCACAACCTAGTAACAGTGGACCAACTGTCCAAGTTGCTTCAACTTCGGCAGTCGAAGTAGGCGAGCTTTCATAGACTCAATTTCATTCTCTGCTCGTACCAGTTTTCTTGCATTCTTCACGCACATGCTCACAGCGTGTGGAGTAGTCATGCGCTTGAAATAGTTCTCACTGTGTTTCGTTTTGATCTTTGTGCCGAACCATTCTTAGGTGATTCCCGCGTTCATTAATATGCACTTCGTTCATAAACGCGCGAATCATTGCAAGTCCCCTTCCTGAGGGGAGTGTAAGGTTCTCATTAGCTGTAGGGTCAGGAATCGTCTTCGGATCATACCCCCTGCCTTGATCGACAACTTCAATTTCAACGAATTTATTTGTCACTGACCAAAGAACATCTATCTCGGATGTAGTATCGCCTTGATGACCGTGTAGAACTGCATTAGCAAGTGCTTCTTCAAACGCAACCCGAACCGAAAATAAATCGTGATCGCAATATTGGTTTTGCCGCATTAAGTCGAGAACAGATTCTTGAACTTCATCAAACGATTCACGAAGACCGAAAATGGTGACCCGTTGTTTGTCTGGTTGTTCTGCTTTTGAGCACATTCAATACTCTATTGCCTCATTTGTTTTTTTTCCAGAAAACTAGGTAGGATTCTCACAAAAAAACAACTAAAAATCTTACTTGGAGTAAGACTCAGAAAAAGTGGTTGTTACTATCGTACAGAACCCATTGCATCAGCTAGTGTATCGCAAATCGAAAAGGCCTTGTCTAATTTTGTGATCCGAAACACATCACGAATCGGTGTGTCAAGTGAAGCAAGAACGAGTTTCCCCTTCTTGTCTCCAATCTTCGTATTTACAGTAATCAACATCCCAAGCGCTGAAGAAGAGAGAGCGTTTACGTTTTTAAAATTCAGAACAACCTTTGGACAACCCTTTCGCTCAATTACTGAAGCGAGTTCGTCTCCGATGCGTCGGATGCAAATTTCATCGAGAATGTTGCTTTCAACAAACTCGACATTAGTAATACCATCTCGTTCAAATATTTGGAGCAGTGATGTTTCAGCCATGATAATAAATCCTTACGGGTATACCTTACCGTAAGAATGAATCGTTCGCACCAGCATCTAGGATACTTCGGCTAAATAACATTTCTTCATTTTCTTGCTGAATGATAATCTCAGGTCTTAGAAGAATAATCAGTGTTGTTTCTTCGCGATTTGTAGTTCTATTTGTAAAGAATCTATTGAGATATGGGATTTTTGATAGCACTGGAACACCCACTTCAGTTTCGTATTCTCGAACCTTGCGTTGTCCACCTAGGAGAGCCGTACCCTTATCTGGTACAGAAACAGTCGTTCGGATACGGTGTCGCAATGTTGAGGGCAAGTCCACAGTTGAGTCAATACCAATAGCTCCTCCACCGCCAGCACCTCCACCCGCTGCTGCTGCTGAGAAATCAGCAGTTGAGTTAAACTCGACTTCTTGGACATTAAAGTCTACTTCCATCGTGACATACCGTCTGTCTGCAGAAATAACGCCTTGCACTTCGAACCGTACACCAGAACCAGCAGTTCCAATTATTGGAGTGTACCCAATTGCACCCGCGTTAGAATCTAGACTAAGTGATGAAACATACGCAACTTCCCGCGATATATTTATCCAAGCCTTCTGGCCATTATGCATTGTGAGACGCGGAGCAGTAAGAATTGTATTACGCTTATCTGCCTGCGTTGCTTCAATCATAAGGTCCACTTGTACATCGTCCATGAATTGCAAACCAAATCCAAGTGCTGGGTTAGCACCCGAAACTAGGGATCCAAAAGAGTTGAAGTTGCCAATGGTGTTTATCAATTGATTTGAGTTTTGCACAATTCCTAGTGGACTAATGCCTGAACCCTGCCCTTGCCCAACATTGGAGTACGCTCCGTTTGGTGGAGTAAGAGTCCAAATCATTTGAGAAGGATCATCGGGATCTGGTGTAGGAACATAAGTACCCCATGGAATTGTGTTTCCAGGAGCAGTTGGGTTGCCATCGGCATCTGGACCTGTCCATACGATTGGATCTACCAACTGTCCATCTGGAAGGAAGAAATCGCTTAATGAAGCAGTTGGGTCATTCATGCCAAGTTGGTTGGACATATTATTATTTGTATTAAAATACAGGTCTAAGTCAAAACCAATTTGCTCAAACCAATCGGTAGCAATTTGCAAGAAACGAGACTCGACGTTGATCTGCAACGCACGGACTTCTCGAAGTTTTGCAAGCAATGAAGTAATTTGGCGATGAACTGCAGGGGTTTGCTTAATAATGAAGTTTCCATTAATTGAATCAATCTCATGTTGCCCATCATCATCCCATTCCCAAGCCCCTGATGGACTCGTAATGTATTTTTCAATGAGTGTCTGCAATTCATCCATTAATTCCTCTTGTGTTTTACCCTCATCAACTTCACCATCACCGATGCCACCACCACCAGTTCCGCCACCGCCGCCTCCACCGCCGCCGCCGCCGCCGCCTCCACCGCCGCCGCCACCGAAGCCACCACCAGTTCCGCCACTGCCACCACCAGTTCCGCCACCAGTATTTCCTCCACCTGTTGTAGAGAGCGGAGGCGCGTCAAAGTTTCTAATTTCAAAGAGAAGATCCGTAACGCTGTACACTTCAATATAGGTGTGGTCTTTTAGGGCATGTTTTGTGGAAATTTCGAGTACCCCATCTCGTATGTCATACCAAACTAAGTCGCCCGCATCCGCTCTTAGAGGATCTGATGGGTTATTCTTGATGTTTACATAACTCAGAACTCGTTCCAAGAAGATGCGTAAACTAACGTCCCCCATCTTCAAACTATTAATGACAAATGTTGGAGATACTTGAAAATCGGTATCCATCGCTTCAAGTGTTGCCCAATCAATAAAGAAGTCTTCTGGGATACCCGACGATTGTTGAATTTCATCTAGGACATCTTCTAATGAGCGATCTTCAATATCATGTGAAGTTCCAGTGGTTTTATCCATCGCAACCTTAATCGCTCTGTTTTGTATTGTCTCACTAAAACCTGCGGCAGATCCTAGACGGCGAATAGTAAGGTTTTCCCATTCAGATGGATAAGTCATGATTCCAGAGGTTGATTTATCGCCAGGGCCAACAAAGTTTTCTTCAGGTGGAACAAGTGCTTCTTGGTTTTGTAGAAGAAGTTCAGCAGATCCGAACTCTTGCATTCGACCAGATTTTGCAAAATCTTCGTAGAGTTTCGCTTGCTTGAGTACATCCCGAAGAGTAAGAGCGGCTTCATTATGCTGATCTATAAAAAGTATTTCCTCAACAATGCCGATTGCCTGAGCATACTTTCTCTCATATTGAAGCTGCCGAATCCGTTTCATATTTTCAAGAATCAACTGCGATCTTTTTTGAGATTCTTCAGCTTGACGCTTTGCTTGATCGCTTGAGCGTTCTTCAGCCTGAGTTACTAATCGCTGTTGCTGCCATGCCTCTTGGAGTTTGGCGATTTCCGCGTTTAAAGTAGTCGCTTCGGACCTTTTCTCGTTGAATTCATCCTCTGAGAATAAATTCTTATCTAGACCTTCAAGTCGAGCGAGTGAGCCTGCAACAATTTGACGTGCTCTGTCAAAATCTTCTCGTGCAAGCCGATCTTTCGCAGATGTCATTGAATCCTTAAAAAGCTCTCGAGCTTCTGCTCGAGCCATTTGAATTTGTTGTTGATACTCAGACAAAAGCTGCGATTGATCAAGCATTGAATATGCATGTTGCAACCCTTTGATTATTTCATCATTGTTAGGTAGATATTGGCTAGCTTCAGAATATTTAATTGCAGCTTTTCGCCATTCTCCTTCTGCAGCGGACTCTTTTGCTTCCTTAAGAAGTCGTACGCCAAGTGCACTTTGTGAGTCCTTACGTTTTGACTCTGCAATTAATGCAAGGAGTTCTTCATGAGTTAATTCTGAAATCTTATCAATGAGTTCATCAGAAGAATCAGGGATTACAACATCATCTTCTTCTTCAAGCGCTGGTAATGGTTGTGCTACAACGTACTTAGCGAACATTGATACTGAACAAAAACTACACGCAATAGCCAACATAAAACCAAAGCGGTGTGACAAAGTTAATCGATTGACTAGACGGGTCATAGAACTCTCCATAGTAAGTAAACCAGCACTCTAACTCTAAGTAGCGCGACATTATTATTTCGACTATTCAGCACTATGCTCAACAACCGAAACTCCCACCAATCCTACAAACTCGCCCTAAACTTAAAATCACCCAAAAAAGTAAAAGATATGCCCCGAAGAATCGGATAGCGTACTTTGACAAAAGAAGACTCGCAAGTGGTTCTGAGCTCCGTTACTAATCTTTCCTGACTCTTTTTTATAGGGTTTCAGATTGTGCGTGCAATTTCATCATATTCACGAATTGTTCGAAGAGATACGATGAGTCATGAGGCCCAGGAGAGGCCTCTGGGTGGTACTGAACGCCCATTATTGGCAATTCCGCATGCTTAAACCCCGCCACAGTATCGTCATTGAGATGCCGATGTGTCACGATGCATCCTGAATCAAGAAGCGATTGTTCATCTACGCAAAAACCGTGATTTTGGCTTGTAATCTCGACTTTTCCGGTCTCCACCTCTCGAACTGGCTGATTCGCACCCCGATGACCAAACTTAAGTTTCCAAGTAGTGGCACCTAGTGAAAGTGCGAGCATCTGATGCCCTAAGCAAATACCAAACATTGGAAACATTCCGACCAATTCCTTAAGCATTGAGACGGTTGATTCCACAGCAGCTGGGTCACCAGGACCATTTGAGATAAATACCCCATCTGGATTATATGTTTTAATTTCAGCAGCACTTGTAGTGTTGGGGACAGAAAAAACCTCACAACCTGCCGACACTAAGTGTCTATATATATTGGATTTAGCGCCACAGTCAATTGCAACTACCTTCCATTGTGGACTTGCTATTTTGTCATTTGAAGCACCCCATTTTCCAAGACATTCTGACCAAGACGTCTTACCTTGGCAAGAAGAGCTGCTCGCAAGGTCTTTCCCAGCCATTATCGGACTCTGTTTTGCTACTTCCACAAGATTTTGATCCGAAATAGAAGAGTCAGTAGTCATCGCTCCGCGCAATGCACCAGATTCTCGAATTATCCGAACGAGGGCTCTTGTATCGATACCTGTGATTGCTGGGACCCCTTCTGTTGCAAGCCAGTGAGTTAAACTACTGTCAGACCTATAGTTCGAAACTGTTTTGGATAATTCCTTAACCACAAAACCAGAAACTTGAACTTTTTGTGATTCCATATCTTCTGAATTAACGCCATAATTGCCAATTTGGGTTGCCGTCATCAATAAAATCTGATCCGAGTAACTTGGGTCAGTCAGTGCCTCTTGGTATCCGGTCATTGCAGTATTGAAAACCACTTCACCGCAAATGGGTGTTGAGCAAGGACTTCCAAACGATTCTCCAAATACTACTGTGCCGTCTTCGAGTGCTAATCTACATACTTTCGATTCCATACCTACATTCTAACATCAAAAAGGGTCTGTCCCCAGGTCTGTCCCCTGCTCAGAGCCAGCTTGGCTCTGAGCCAAACTGGCTCTGAGCCAAGCTGGCTCTGAGCCGGAGTTTGGAAGGAATGAAATGAACATTGTTGTGAATTGGTCTGTACACTCGACAGTATGGCTGGTCTGTTTGATGAACCCTCTGTTTCTTACGTTCAAGTTGCTGTTGAACGAGGTATCGACCAATTTCAAGATGGATTAACTTACGGAGTACCAAAACGGTTGCACCCTCTGCACATTGGACAACTGGTCACGGTTCCTTTAGGAAAAGGGAATTCACCAACTCAAGCTTGGATTATTCAAACGAATAATCTTTCCCCAACACTTCCAAAAGGGAAAGAAGCAAAACAAGTATTAGACACCGTTCGTGACACCATACTCCTTCCTACCGATTTAGTTGAACTCGCAAAATGGATGAGCCAGTATTACTACACACCAATCGGTCCAACACTTGCAACTATGCTTCCTGGACCAGTGCGTCATGGCACCGGGCTCGTAACACGGCAACTTGTCGACCTAGCCACGAACCCACCACAAGTCCCCATCACAAAAAAACAACAACATGTGGTAGACACTCTCTCAGGGTTACCTGAAACTGAGAGACCCCTTGAACCCTCGGCCTTAATGAAACTAGCAAACATTGGAAGCCGAGGACCAATAGAACGACTTATTGACCATGGGCAGCTTACATGCCATCACGTAACTCGAGTCGAGGCATCATGGTTTCGTCAATCTGTAGACACATCAACACCTGAGAAACTTACTGATGAGCAAACCTCAGCAATTGAAAACATTGCCTCTACATTTTCAGAGTATTCATCCCACTTATTATTCGGAGTTACAGGATCAGGTAAAACAGAGGTCTACATTCGACTCATTGAGAAAGCAATTGCAAATGGTGGCGTTGCACTCTATCTTGTTCCTGAAATTTCATTAACTCCTCAAACCGCTGCTCGACTCATAGGGAGATTCCCAGACAAGAGAATTGCTGTGCTACATTCTGCACTTACAAAATCACAACGTCATCAACAATGGTCCCTAGTTGCTGATGGAAAAGCGGATATCGTTCTTGGCGCGAGAAGCGCTGTCTTTGCTCCAATAATAGAAAATCAACTTCGTATTGTTATCGTTGATGAAGAACACGACCATTCATTTAAGCAAGAACAAGCTCCTCGATATCACGGACGAGATGTAGCTATCCGCAGAGCTTGGATGGCTAAGTGTCCAATAGTTCTTGGTTCAGCAACTCCTTCAATGGAATCGTGGTGGAATGCAACCTGCAGAAACATATCCAAAGTTCATGAACTTACAAAAAGAGCTCCAGGATTATCCGCTCCTGATATTGAAGTTGTTGATATGAAACATGAACGAAGACAAGGTGAAATAGGAAACTCTGTATTGAGCAACAAACTCGAAAGAGCAATCCACCAAACTATTGCGAAGGGTGGACAAGTTTTACTCTTATTAAACCGCCGAGGGTTTGCTCCTTGGATTGCGTGCTCGAATCGAACTTGTGGGTGGATGATGAAGTGTGACCATTGTGATTCATCAATGGTGTATCACCGAAGAGAACCTCTTGAACAGGCAGGTTTTGTTCGGTGCCACCACTGCTCAACTGAGCAAAGAGTCCCAAAGCAATGCCCAGACTGTTCAAAAAAGATAATCCAACTCGGCGCTGGAACTCAACGAGTCGAAGCGATCCTTCGTGAGACATTACAAATTCCAAACGAACAAATTGCTCGTCTTGATTCTGACACGATGCGTAAATCCAGTGACTTACATTCCATGCTCGACAAATTCGGAAAGGGAGATATAAAGATATTACTTGGCACCCAGATGATTGCTAAAGGGTTAGATTATCCAAACGTTCAACTCGTTGGCGTAATCGATGCTGACACAGCAATTGACTTACCAGATTTTCGTGCGGCAGAGCGTACATACCAAATCGTTTCGCAAGTTTGTGGTCGATGCGGCAGAGGAAAAGAAACTGCAAAAGCAATTATTCAAACATTTAGTCCTCACGCATCACCAATCATCCTAGCTAGTAAGGGTGCTTATAAACAATTTGCATCTGAAGAACTTACATTCCGAAAAACAGCACAAGTACCTCCTGTTTTAAGAATGGCACGTTTTATCATTCGCGACAGGACTTTTGAAACTACTGCAGGTCGAGCGGATTCACTTGCCGACAGACTACGTTCAATTGCTTCGAAGAATGTTGTCGTATCAACAGCAACCGCTTGTGTTCTTCCTCGTATCGCTGATTGGTTTAGATTTGACGTTATCGTCACTGCCCCAACCTCTAATGAACTTCAAGCGTTTCTAAAAGTTGCTCGCAAAAACGTTCATGCTGGCAGGGATTTAGCCGTTGATATCGACCCCATTTCGATGCTTTAATTGACCGTTTCAAAACACTTTTGGTATAATTGATTGTTTTTATCACACGAACAGGACATGCAACATATGCATTCTGAAAAGAAAGCACAGGTAGCAATTACCCCAGCCACAATTGCTCCATCAATCAATAGTTGGAGTGCAGATTATCTCGACAATCTGCATCGTGAATGGAAAGAAAATCCAAACGCGGTAACAAAGGAATGGCAAGATTTTTTCAAGGGCTTTGAACTTGGAAACTCTACCGAAGTACACAATTTTGATTCTGAATGTGTAAGAACAGATCAAACGAAGGTTGACTCACTTATTTATCATTATCGATCTGCGGGACATTACGCTGCTGATCTTGACCCTCTTTCAATTGCTCCACGAACAAATAACCAACTACAACTTTCAGCATTCGATCTTAAAGAATCACAACTTGAAGAACTATTTGATCCAGGGCATCTTTCAATGCCGAATCCTTCGACTCTGCATGACATTATCGAGAAACTTGATACCACATACTGCAAACACATTGGGGTTGAGTACCTTCACATAGAAAATACCGAGCAAAGACGTTGGCTACAACAGAAAATGGAGCCAATCAATAATATTCCTTCGTTTGGTTCGGCCACAAAAAAGAGAATTCTACGAAAACTAATAGAAGCAACAACCCTTGAACACTTCTGTGCAGCTAGGTACATTGGAAAAAAACGTTTCAGTCTTGAGGGCAGCGAATCTCTTATTCCAATGATGAGCGAGTTGATAAATCACGCTGGTGATCATAATGTTAAGGTTGTAACAATTGGCATGGCGCACCGCGGTCGAATTAATGTTCTTGTTAACATCTTAAATAAAACATATGACCAACTCTTCACAGAATTTGAAGATAATTGGGCGGAAGCGTATGCAGAAGGTGGCGGAGATGTTAAGTATCACCTTGGATACAGCGCTGATATTCTCACTGACAACAACAAACCTGTGCACATAACCCTCGCATCAAACCCTTCTCATCTTGAATTTGGACACTCAGTCGTTCTTGGTAAAGCAAGAGCTAGACAACGAATCCAACACGAAGAAGACCGTGCACTGTGTATTCCCTTAATTATTCATGGGGATGCTAGTTTTCCAGGACAGGGAATTGTGGCAGAGATGTTTAACATGGCACATCTAGATGGATACACCGTTGGAGGAAGTGTTCATTTCGTCGTCAATAATCAGATTGGTTTTACGACGAATCCAAGAGATAGTTATAGCGGTAGATACTGCACTGATATTGCAAAAATGGTTGGCGCACCAATCTTCCACGTCAATGGCGATGACCCCGAAGCATGCGTCCATACCGTTCGCATGGCTGTTGAATATAGGCAAAAATTCCATAATGATGTTGTCATCGATATGTGGAGTTACCGCAAGCACGGGCATAATGAATCTGACGAACCAGCATATACACAACCCAAAATGTATGGTTCCATTATGAACATGACAAATGTTACTGACAAGTATTCACAAATGTTGATTCGTCAAGACATTGTTACGCAAGATGAGCGAGATATCATGACTGATGAAGTTCAAGCAAATCTTGACGAGTCACAACAACGATCAATCGAGCAACCTGTTAATCCTCTTGTTGAGCCGTATGGAAAAACAACCGTCTGGGAAGGTCTTCGTGGAGACCCAACCATCAGAAAAGCAAATACAACCGTTACAATTGAATTGCTTAAAACCGTTTCAAAAGCTCTTGGAACTCTTCCTGAAAACTTCTCTCATCATCCTAAGTTAAAAAAATTATTATCCATGAGAGCAAGCGCGATTGAGAACGATTCGCTCTTGGATTGGGGGATGGGCGAACTTCTTGCATATGGCACGCTTCTTGAAGAAGGAAGCCCAGTTCGCCTCACTGGTCAAGATGTTGAGCGTGGAACATTTAGTCATAGACATGCGGTCATATTCGACACAGATACTGGCGAACCATTTTTACCACTAAACAACATTAGTTCAACACAAGCAACAATGTGTGTTCACAACAGTCCGCTCACAGAAAGTGCTTGCCTTGGTTTTGAATATGGTTACTCTCTTGGTGACCCTCAAATGTTGATTGTTTGGGAAGCACAATTCGGAGATTTTGTGAATGGGGCACAAGTAATCATTGATCAATTCATCGCATCTGCAGAAGTTAAATGGCAACGAGCATCTGGACTCGTTCTCCTACTCCCCCACGGATATGAGGGGCAGGGTCCTGAACATTCTTCTGCACGTCTAGAGAGATTTCTTGCCCTATGTGCAAACAACAATATGACGGTCATTTACCCAACAACACCTTCTCAAATCTTCCATGCGTTGCGTCGCCAAATTAAATGGAACTTTCGCAAACCACTTGTTGTCATGTCACCAAAAAGTTTACTTCGACATCCAAAAGCTGTTTCTCCTGTTTCAGATTTAATCGATAGCGGATTTAAAAGTGTTATCGATGACAACAAAGCAAATCCAGCCATAATCAAACGCGTCCTCTTTTGCTCTGGAAAAGTCTATTACGACTTGCTTGCATATCGAGAAAAAGTAAATGCGTTAGACCGAATTGCCATTGTTCGTATTGAAGAACTATATCCATTTCCTCAAATTGCTCTTCAAGCGATTACTCACCGTTACGAGGGTGCCGAATTCATGTATGTTCAAGAAGAACCTGAAAACATGGGGGCATGGCGATACATCGACTCAGAATTCCGCGACAATCTCGATATCTCACTCACCCGTGTCTGTAGAAGAGAAAGTGCATCTCCAGCTGTTGCATCGAATAAAATGCACGACATTGAACAACACCGTATCCTAGTTGAGGCAATTGGTTTATCCACTGAATAATTATGTCCACTCCTATCATCATTCCATCTCTTGGAGAATCCATCACAGAAGTTGTCTTAGGACAATGGCTTGTTAAAGATGGACAGTGGATTAGCAGAGACACTCCTCTTGTGGAAGTTGAATCTGACAAAGTAACTCAAGAGCTTCCATCTCCAGTTTCAGGCATTCTCACTATCGAAAAACAGATTGGTGAAGAGTGTGTTATCGGAGATACCATTGGTTCCATTGATGAAACTGCTGATGCTCCGATTGAAACTCAAGAAGAATCTGATGCTATTGAGGAAGTAAAAAATGAAACCATTTCCTCAGCACAACAAACAAAAAAAGTGACTCCACTCGCACAAAAAGTTGCGACTGATTTGGGGGTCTCCCTTGAAAACATCGATGGCTCAGGTCCTTCAGGTCGGATTACAAAATCAGATGTTATTAGTGCTGGAGATTCACCCGAAGTATCTACTCCAGCGCCTCTTGTAGAACAACCTGTCATGCAGAACAGAAATATTCGGCGTGAGAAAATGTCCATGCTTCGAAAACGAATTGCACAGCGTCTTGTCGAAGCCCAGCACTCTGCAGCAATGTTGACTACTTTTAATGAAGTAGATATGAGTAAGGTTATATCATTACGAAAAGTTCATAAAGAAGAATTTAATGATCGCTACGGTATTAACTTAGGATTCATGTCATTTTTCACAAAAGCATGTATCTCTGCTCTCCACGCATGGCCAAGTGTGAACGCTTCGCTTATTGAAGGCGATATTGAATACCACGATTTTGTCGACATGTCTGTGGCTGTTGGAACTGACCGCGGATTGGTTGTTCCAGTTATTCGCAACGCAGAACAACTGTCATTTGCAGAAATTGAATTAAGAATAAAAAATGCTGCAACCAAAGCAAGGGACGGGAAACTTACAATTGAAGAAATGACTGGAGGAACCTTCACAATCAGCAATGGTGGGGTGTACGGTTCCATGATGTCAACCCCAATTCTTAACCCACCCCAATCTGGAATCTTAGGCCTTCATAGAATTCAAAATCGTGCGGTTGAAGATGTTGATAATCCAGGAAATATAGTTCTTCGCCCAATGATGTACCTAGCATTGAGTTACGACCATCGTCTTGTGGATGGAGAAGGCGCGGTAAGTTTTCTCGTTCATGTAAAAAATTGCATCGAAGAACCACAACGACTATTGCTTGGTCTGTAATCGTATGCCTGAATACGGACATATCCCTGTTCTTTCAGAAGAAGTTGCTAGTCTCCTAAATCCACAAGCTAACGAAGTCATCGTAGATCTCACTGCCGGTCGTGGCGGGCATGCCCATCTACTTGCAAAAATTGCTGGAAAGACCTCTACGGTTGTTCTGTTTGATCTTGATAAGACAAATCTGGACTATGCTTCAAAGAGAATTCGAGAATTAGGCGTCAATGTGCACGCCATTCATAGAAATTTTGCCACTGCAGCCCATGCCATTACAGAACTTGGACTTCGGGCAGATTGCGTTCTTGCCGATTTGGGGTTTGCCTCAAACCAAATGGATTGCTCGCAACGAGGGCTCAGTTTCAAGGACGATGGTCCCCTCGATATGCGGCTTAACACTGATGCTGGTATCACGGCGGCTGACATTATCGAGACGTCGAGCGAGGACGAACTCGCAAATCTTATTTTTCAACTCGGAGAAGAGCCGTATTCAAGAAGAATTGCTCGAAAAATTGCACAGGAGAGACAAATTAAGCCGATTTTGAGTACGATCCGTCTTGCGCAAATTGTGCGTAGTGCATACGGAGCTCGAGCTCGTTCATCACGAATGCATCCTGCAACAAGAACCTTCATGGCGTTGCGAATTGCAGTAAATGGCGAACTTGAAGCACTCGATGCACTCCTTGATGATATGCAAGCGGGTTGCCGCATGGTCAACGAAAACGGCTGGCTCAATGTAGGCGCTCGATTGGCTGTGATTAGTTTTCATAGTCTTGAAGATCGCAGAGTCAAACACTCCTTCGTCAACCTTGAAAAGTGCGGCTTGGCAAAACGGCTTACTCGCAAGCCAATTTGCGCTTCAGACGAAGAGATTGTGGCAAATCCACGATCTCGACCTGCAAAACTTCGTGCAGTACATGTACTACCCGAAGCGTAGCAAACAAAGGATTGCTCGGATAGATACTATGACTCGTGAAAACAAACTCTCAATCGTAATTGCCTTTGGACTTCTAATCTTCGTTGGGATGTTGGTTGCTGACCATTTCTCTATTGCTTCTCACCGCGAAGTAGCGAACCTAGGTTCAAACATTTCTACGCCACCACTCATTTCCCCAACACTATTGATTGATGGACCACCACCTTCGAAGAGAATCGCGCCACAATCCAACCCTGCGGGTGACAGTGTCCACGTCGTTGTTCATGGGGAAACGTTACGTTCGATTTGTTTAGATTTTTATGGGGATTCAAAACTTGCAGAATGGGTCGCTCTTTGGAATAACTTACAAAATCCAAATGTTATTGAAAAAGGCTCTCAGATTGCCCTCCCTGCTCGACCCACATTGATTGCTGGAAGCAAGGTTTTACAATCAAGAGTCGAGGCTGTTTCGCCAATTCAACAGCAATCCCCTGACGTCACAATGGGAACATACACCGTTAAAAAAGGTGACACGCTTTCTGAAATTGCCCAAAAAATCATGGGAACGACCAAAAAAACACAACTACTTATTGATGTAAACAAAGATGTTATGCCAGATCCAAATCGTATAGAACCTGGAATGATCTTGCAGTTTCCATTGAAGTCCTCCTAAAACTATGGCCCGAAAACTTATATTTTCAATCCTATTACTAAGTTTTGCATTTCTTGAACTCCTCACAGTTCGGCAAGGACAAATTAATACAGTTCATGAGATGGCACAACTACATCAAGAAATTGATTCACACAATGAAACAATTCATTCGCTCTCTGTTGATATCGAGACTATTTGCTCACCGATACATCTCCAACAAGCAATTGTCTCTGCAGAAGTAGTCCATGAGAACAACTAAATCAATCACAAATCGTATAACAATCACTGCAATTTTTATTGCTGTACTCGTAGGAGTTATGTTTGGCGCCGCCCTCTACAAAGTAGTAGTACTTAAAGTATCGCCACCTATCGCGCTCGTGCATGCAACCGACCCTGTCATCAGCACTTCTCATACCATTGCAACACGAGGTAACATTCTTGATTCTCGCGGGAGAATTCTTGCCGCAAGCAAAATTGGCTACACATTATTCGCCGATCCATCGCTTGTTGAAGACCCAGAAATTCTAGCACTTGAACTTGGTGAAAAACTTGGTATCTCTCCTGCGTTTATTGAAGAAAAAATTCGCTCAAGGCCAAACAGCAAATATGTCGTCATAGAGCCGCTTCTCAACCACAACCAAGTTGAAATCGCTCGTTCGTTGCAATTTCGCCCTATTGGAATTCAAGAACGGCTTGTAAGAGAATACCCACATGGAGATGTTGGGGGTTCACTAATCGGTTTCGTCGGAGCGGAACATTCTGGGCTTGCGGGGTTCGAGAATAGATATGACAATCAACTCTCGGGCGAGTCAGGCAAGTTTGTTCGCCAGCGTGACATAAAACGAAAAACTATATGGGTCTCACCAGACCAATATCACCCTACAAATGACGGAGAAGATATCCAGCTATCTATTGATGTTGTCATCCAAAACATTGCATCATTGCGGCTTCTTGAAGCAATACATCATTGCAATGCTGGAGGTGGAAGGATTGTCGTCGCCAATCCATCTACTGGAGAGATTCTCGCAATGGCTGACATATTGAATCCACGAGATGGTTGGACACAACAGCCAAGCGACCCAAATAGAGAGCTGAACCCTAGACTTGGTAGAAATCGCTGTGTTACTGATCCATATGAACCGGGTTCTACATTTAAACCTTTCGTTTGGTCAGCCGCAACCGAGCTCGGGCTTGCAGAGGTTGATGAAGTTTTAGAAACACCTTCTGACAGACCTTATCGAACAACTTTTGGCAGAAGTATTCGCGATGCAAATTACTATGGACCATCAACATGGAAAAAGGTTCTCGTCAAATCCATGAACAGTGGAATGGCGATCGTTGCTGAGCGTTTTTCACACGAGCAATTACAGCACACCATTCGTAGTTTCGGTTTTGGAGAACGAACTTTAGCTGGGCTTGGAGGTGAAACTTCTGGCATCATCACATCTCCATCTAACTGGAACGATTACACGCAAACTTCTGTTTCAATGGGACATGAAATTGCCGTGACTCCACTTCAAATGGTTCAGGGATTTTGCGCTTTTGCTCGAGATGGCACTGTTCCGCAATTACAACTTACTCCTGCTCATGATGGTGGTGTCTCGATTGTGCGTAATGCCATTTCCCCTAAAACTGCTGCGCTTACAAGACAAATTATGGGCGAAGTTATGACCGAAGGAACTGGAAAACAAGCTCGAAGCAAAATGTATATGCTTTTTGGAAAATCTGGAACAGCCCAATTACCTCGAAGTGATGGGAAAGGATATTTTGAAGATCGTTACATTTCTAGTTTTATAGCAGGAGCTCCAATCGATTCACCCGCAATTGTTGTACTTTGTGTAATCGACGACCCTGACAAATCTATAGCTCATTATGGGGGAACCGTTGCTGGACCAGTTGTTCGTGATGTCATCGAGTCATCATTGCAATATCTTGGCGTAACACCATCTACAGAATATCTCGCTCAAGCGAGTGTTGAATAATCAAACACGCCAAGAAATTGGTTGCCCGGTTGCTCCAGTTGCTTCTTTGACCAACATGATGAGTATCGCGCTACACAGTGCAAAACAAACCATAAAAATTGCGGGGCCGTAAAACTGCAATGCCATAAGCCAAGCTGCTGCATAGATACATTCCCAAAGTGCACCATAGCGACGAATTTTTTCGGCAGCGAGCTGAGGAGTACGAGAATTTGATACTTTCCATCTGATTGTGACTGTAAACAACGCTACTGCTGCAAGCGGCCAAAGTAAAGACGTTACATCAAATCCTGCGGGTAGAATAGTTCCATGTTTTGCAAATGGTCCACTAAAAAGTACAACTGACCAAAATATCCAACCCAAAGTTATTCCAACCCAACCTCGGAACGATATTTTTGGTCGCTTGCCTTCAAGGTAGTACATTGCAATGGAGCAAACCATGGCATGCGTCATCACAAGCCAAACTGGCAAAGTAAAAGTAAGTTCAATATTTGCAATCAACATATGTGATGCATAAATAAGACCAATGCTTACAAGACCGACTGCTGGAACATGTTTTCCTGCGATGTTATAAAACAAAATCGTTGCTGCTGTGAGCAAACCAATTCGAACTGGCCATGACCCGAGGAAGGATGCCGCTAACAATGCAATTAGAAGAGAGCAAACCATCAACACAACTGCCTGTGCAATTGGTATCCATCCACTTGGGATAGGTCTGGTTGGATGAAATGTTGCATCATGGCGAGCATCGATAGTGTCATTAAGTGCCGCTGCAAAACCACACATCCCAATAGCAACAACAGCTGTGGCGAACATAGAGGACCACCAGGGAAGTCCATAAACACTCGTGCCGACGTATGCTGAATCACTTTTTGTGATAAAAAGAACCAGCCAAATATTTGCAATTGCACCAATAGCCACACTAAATCGAGTGAACTTCAAAGCTGCAATCATTTGACGAGTTGGTAATGCCATATGTACATCGTAACGACACGTAGCATCGTTGCCTTCCCTCGCTTACCATACACAATCACATGCAATCAGAAATCAAACATCCAAGTTCTTCAAAGGGACTACGAATCACCATAATTGTTAGTGATTACCACGCCCCAATCACTGAAAACCTCGCAAACGCCGCTAAACAGACGTTTATCGAGTGTGGAGGACGTAGTGAAGATTGCAACATCATCCACGTTGCAGGAGCTTGGGAACTTCCAGTCCTTGCAAAGGTAATAGCAAATGCCAATGAAGTCGACGGGATTGTTGCCCTTGGTTGCATTCTCACAGGGGAAACGACGCATGATCGGGTAATCGCTGAGGCAATTGCAAATGGTCTTATGTCGATCTCAATTCAATGGCAGCACCCAGTTTCCATGGGCGTGTTAACTTGCCAAACTCTTGAACAAGCCCAAGCAAGAGCTGGTGGTGCATCTGGCAACAAAGGCGTCGAAGCAATGCATGCTGCCATTGAAACAGCCACTACCCTAAAGGAAAACCTACCATAATGCCAAACGAGTCACTATGCCAACGCTCACTACGTCAACAGACCCTGCAACTGCTCTGCCAATTTGATGCTGGGAACGAAGATGTCGCATGCATTGCAGAAGATCCATTTGACGAAGACACTTCATCGACTATCACTCCACATGAAAAGGCATCCAAACTCGCGAAGAAAATTTGGGAGGATAAAATTTCTGGGGATGCACAAATCGAGTTACTTACGCCTGAGTGGCCAATTCACCGCCAACCATTGATTGATCGAAATATTCTACGACTTGCAAGGTATGAAATAATCACAGGTATGACCCCTCCGATTGCAGCTATCGACGAAGCCATCGAACTCGCTCGCATTTTCTCTACCGAGCACTCTTCCACATTTATCAACGGTGTTTTAGATACTTTGTATCACCAATCTAAACTATTCACCAAAACTAACAACGAGGAGAATTAAGTGGGCTTATTCCGCGCTACACTTAACGCCTTAAGAGGAGGGTTATCGAAAACAAGATCAGTCCTTGCCGACCCTCTTGCAACAATGCGCGGACGTGTGATCGACACTGAAACAATAGAAGAGCTTGAACACCTACTGCTCTCTTCAGACGTAGGTGTCACAACAACAGATGCAATCATTCAAGATATTCGCGAAGCAGCCAGACAAGGCGCATTAAAAAATAGAGACATCATAGAAGTCCTGCGTGAAGGTTTACTTGAACGTCTGCAAGGAAAAGATCGATCTCTTGCAATCGCTTCAAAACCTCCAACTACGATTCTCGTTGCTGGCGTAAATGGAGTTGGCAAGACTACAAGTGTTGCCAAAATAGGAAACGCACTTATTGATGACAATCGAAGTGTTCTTCTTGCCGCTGCAGACACATTCCGAGCAGGCGCAGTCTCACAATTATCAACATGGGCTTCGCGGTTAGGAATAGAAATCGTTAAGGGTGAGCAGGGTTCAGATCCAGCAGCAGTCACATTCGACGCCGCATCTGCAGCTGTGGCAAGGAATGCCGATGTACTTCTAATCGATACAGCAGGCCGACTTCACACACAAGAACCATTGATGAGGCAACTTGAAAAGATTAAAGCCGTTACTACAAAAATAATTCCTGATGCTCCCCATGAAGTCCTGCTCGTACTTGATGGTACTCAGGGACAAAACACACTCGTTCAGGCAAAACGATTCGCTCAGAGCATTGATGTTACTGGGATTTTTTTGGCAAAACTAGACGGCACTGCTCGGGGGGGGATTGTATTTGCGATAGAGGATGAGACTGGGATACCAGTAAAACTAGTGGGAATTGGTGAGCGACCTGAAGATGTTGAAGCATTCGACCCCGAAACATTTGTCGATGCACTCATCGAAGTTGGCCAATAATGGGTGACTAAAATACCCCAAATCACGCATTAACGAGGTATCATCCCTGTACGTGATACGCCTCTGCATCATTCTCCTCACAGTCATATTCACCGGAACGACCTTCGCGCAGTCTAAAGTTGTCACTTCGGAAATATCACTACGAGGTGATCGTTTATCCGGAGTCGTCTTGCCGGTTCTCCCAAGAGCAACCGATATATCGGTTCAAGGTCTTCGTGCGAATGCTTGGACGGTTGACGACACAAAGCGACTACTTGTAGAACAAAACTTCATTGTCACTATCGGTGCCTATACATTTGAATCAGACATTGGAGTGGTTTGGATTAACAGAATGGAAACCGACGCTGGCGTTGTTTCCCAAATTGCAGTCTACCTTCCTACATTCACAAAATCTTCCAAGCACGCAACTATGGGTGCCCAAGGAGAAAATCTCCTAGTAGTAGGAAGCACTCTAGGTAAAGTTACACTTGATGTTGCTTTGCTCGAACCCAAAAAACCAAAAGGGAAAGAAAACCTTTTGCACCGAGCAACATCACGGCTAGCAACATACATCCAAAACCTGACAAATTCTCCTGAAGAACTTTCGGCTCGACCAAAAGTTATCCCTTTTCCTGAACAGCAACTGCAAGATGTACTTGCAAAGACAAGAGTGGTTGAAAATAGAAAGAGGACATGGCTCAAACCAAAATCTGGATTTGTTTCCATCAGTGCGAATCTTGTTGAATTGCTCCCAGATGAATTAGAAAACGCGATTACCCTCACCGGCGATGTACACATCGTATTACGGTCTTTTGCTGGCATTAGTGACATGGAAATGTCTGCAACGCGAAGTGTTGTGTTTACAGATCCTGGTGGAGTTCGCGATATTGCATCAGGCAAAGTTGATATTTCTGATGTTCATGGTATTTATCTTGAAGGTAATGTCGTCATTACAGCGAACGCAGGAAAGTATTTGTTACGGGCGCCAAAGATGTACTATGACTTCAAAACAGAGAAAGCCGTAATGCTCGAAGCGGTTCTTCGCACGTATGTTGAAGACGGCCGCGTTCCCATGTTCATTCGAGCAGATGAACTTCGACAGATATCTGAAAATGAATGGGTCGGAGAAGGTGTACAAGTGTCTACGAGCGCGTTTGCGACACCCGACATTGCGGTTGGTGCAACCAAAATGACCATTACAAAACAAGAGAATGGAAACACATACGTCAAAAGCGAAAACAATACTATTCGACTTGGTGGCGTCCCCATCATGTACTGGCCAAAGTATGAAGGCGAAGCGGGTAGTATTCCATTACGTGGAGCAAAAATAGGGTTCAAAGATGATTTCGGCCTCATGGTCGAAACAAAATGGGATTTGTATTCCCTCTTAGGTGTACCGAAACCAGAAGGAGTAAAGACCACATTGCGATTAGACACGTTTACAGAACGTGGTTCAGCTGTTGGACTCGATTTTCTCTACACAACGAATCACAGTAGCGGTCTAATTAATTCGTACCTTCAATCAGATTCAGGGACTCAAAAGACTGCTTCGGGGCTCGAAACACCAGTCACGAATACAGACCGAGGGTATTTCTTGTGGTCAAACAAAACAAAACTGAACGAATACTGGAACGTTCAAACACAACTCAACTACATCAGTGACCCCACCTATATGTCTGTGTGGAGACAAAAGGATTACAACAATCATCTTGAATACGAGTCCAGCATCTACGCAAAGTATCAAAAAGAAAACACGGCATTCACCGCACTCTTAAAAAGTGATTTAAACAAATTCATCTCAACGAGTTGGCTACTCGCATCGAGACAGTATAAGGTTGATAAAACCCCTGAGTTAGGTCTGTTCTTTTACGGAGAAAAATTACTAAACGATGCAATCACTTGGTCAAGCCAAACAAAAATTATGCGGGAGCGCATGGTCTTTCAAAATGGTACACCTAATGAACTTGGGCTTCGTAGAGCAGCTTTCGGATTAGCGAGTGCGAATACCGACATTTCTTCGCCACTCACTGCCGCTGGTTTACAGGAAAACTATCAGAACAGACTTGTAACTCGCCAAGAGTTCTCCATGCCACTACAAGTTGGCAATATTAAACTTGTTCCCTACGCAAGTATTCAAGCACAATGGGGAATCTCAAACACTGAAGAAGTAAATCAACTCCGTGAATCAAATTATTGGTTCAGAACAGTCGGCCTTCGCGCTTCAACACAATTCAATCGCATTTACAATAGTGTTGATAATGACCTCCTAGATCTTCACCGATTACGGCATGTCATTGAACCTTATCTTACAGTATGGAATGGCGACAGCAATATTGACATTTCATCTATTCCTCAATACGACGCAAGCATTGACAACATTGCAGAGGGCACACTCACTTGGGTTGGTGTTCGCAACACACTTCAAACTTGGAGAGGCGGTCCCGGACGTTGGTACAAAGTAGATTGGCTAACCCTTGATACTTCATTGCTCTTTTCAAGTAACGGAACTATGCAACGTTACGACAACCCTCAGTTTTTTAACTGGAGACCAGAATATTCGTCCATGCAAGATGCTTTTATTGCAAACGGAAAATTTCAGTACAGCGATAGTGTTGCCTTCATTGGAAATGGCACTTGGAATCTAGATGATGGGACATTTTCTCGTGGTTCGGTTGGTGCAGAACTAGACCACGGCCGAGACGTTAGAACATATCTTGAATACCGTGAAATTGATGTCACGAATGACCAATTCCTTTCGCTTGGCATCAGATACGATTTGACCAAAAGGTATTCACTAAACTTTTCCCCATCTTGGAACTTCAATATTGACGATTTGCAATCTCTCAACTTCACCATGACCCGTCATTACCCAGAATTTGATTTGATTGGTCAAGTTTCATACAACGAAATTCAAGATGAAACAGAATATGGCTTCAGGTTCAATCTTCTAAAGTTTTAACTGTGGCACATAACTCTTCAAGTTGAGGAATTGTTAATGTTGAGGGTCTCATCTCTGGGCTCACACCATCTGGAAATTGTATATTCCTACCAAGAATTGACCCTAGTTGTTTTCTACGTCCCGCAAACAGCATCGTCACAAATCTGGCGAACTCCCCACTTTGATTTGGTTCAAGACCCTGTTTTGGCACCACCTGAACACATGCACTCGCAATTTTTGGTTGAGGCCAAAAACAAGTATTAGGAACTTTTGTGATTAAAGAAACATCTGCATTTCGTTGGACTAAGATAGAAAGAACACCCCACTCAGAAGAATTTACTTTTGCCATCAACCGCTGTGCAACTTCATATTGAATAGTGACAAATTGACCAAGGCATTGAGAGTGATTCACAAGAATATCTACAAGAAGCGGGCTTGCAATTTGATACGGCAAATTTGCAACCAGTCTCCAATGCTCATCACCCACTGCTTCTACTATCTCTTGATTCAACCGCTTCCTGTTCAAGCAATCGCCATGGATTAAATTGATGGAATCTCCAAATCGATCTTGTAACAATCCAGTCAATCCCTTATCGAGTTCGCAGGCGATAACCTGGCAACCACGATCAAGAAGTTCCTCGGTTAATGTTCCTGTTCCAGGACCGATTTCAACAACGAGATCGCCTTCTTGCAACCCAGATGCATCAACAAGTTTGGAAAGAATATTTTGGTCGTGGAGAAAGTTTTGCCCCAATCTATGCAATGGAGACAACCCATACTCATCTAGCAACGCTCGTATGTCACGTAATGGTTGCAGGTTTATGCCTTTCCGAGATACTCTCCGGACTCGGTATTGATTTTGACAACTTGACCTATTTCAATAAAGGGGGGAACTCGAACTCGTGCACCTGTTTCAACTGTTGCTTCTTTTAATTGATTCGTAGCAGTTGCAGCCTTTGGTTGATCTGTCGTTTCGGTAATTTCGAGTTCAACAGAAGCTGGCAAATCAATACCCAATGCACTCCCATTAAACATTAACACTGTAACTTCAAGACCATCTTTTAACCATTGACTTTGAGATCCCATCACAACATCAGAATCAAGTTCAAGTTGGTCGTAGGATTCGTTATCCATAAAAACCCATGGACCTTTTCCCTGCCCGCTGTTGTCGTACAGAAATTGCATTGACCGCTTGTCGATGTTCACATCCTCAACCTTGTCTGAAGAATTGAGTCGGTTCACTTTGATTGTTCCTGTCTCGACATTTTTCATCTTTGCTTGAACATATGCAGGGCCTTTTCCGGGCTTCACGTGTTCTGTCTCTATGATGATTTGTAGCTTCCCATCATAAATTAACGCTTGTCCACGTTTTAATTCTGTTGATTTGATTGGCATATCAAGTCCTCGTTTTCTAGTGCGCTATAGCTTCGGCTCGTATTTCACGAAGCACTGTAACTTTAATTTCGCCGGGAAATGTCATTTCTTCTTCGATGCGCTGAGCAATTCGTTTTGACATTGAAAATGCTTCCCCATCTGAAACCGACTTTGCGTCTACGATAACTCGAATTTCCCGTCCTGCTTGAATTGCATGGGATTCTGATACACCTTGTTGTTCCTTTGCTATCGATTCAAGTTGTTCCAAGCGCTTGACGTACATTTCCATAGATTCGCGCCGTGCACCTGGTCGTGCGCTACTGATAGCATCTGCAGCCATCACGATTGGCGTGTATGGTGTGGTTGCAGGAACATCTCCGTGGTGTCCGGCAACTGAATTCAAGACTGCTTCAGCTTTTTCGCCATACTTTCGGCAGAAGTCCATTCCAATTTGAGGGTGCGTACCCTCAACCTCATGGTCCATTGCCTTACCGATGTCGTGTAAGAAGCCACACCTCCGAGCAAGTTCGCCATCGAGCCCAAGTTCATCTGCAATAACCTGGCACAAAAATGCAACCTCTACCGAGTGCCTAAGTACATTTTGTCCATAACTTGTCCTGAAATGCATTTTCCCCGCTGCTTCAATTATTTTTGGGTGCAATCCTCGAATGTTTGTTTCCATTACAGCATCGTTACCTGCCTGAATAATTTTTTCATGTATATCCGTCTTGACAGATTCGACCACCTCTTCAATTCGTGAAGGATGCACCCGACCATCAGAAACTAATTTTTCAAGCACCTTGCCTGATATCGCACGACGAATTGGGTCAAAACATGAGACCGAGATAACTCCAGGAGTATCATCAATCAAAATATCAACTCCAGTTGCTTGCTCTAGTGCACGAATATTACGACCCTCACGTCCGATCACGCGACCCTTCATATCGTCTGAAGGAATGCGAACAGACCGCACTGTCATCTCTGAAACATGGTCAGAGGCATATCTTTGTATAGCTTGTAATGTGATTTCTCGACTCTTTGATTTTGCTCGCTCGGTCGCATCATCAACGATTTCCTGCATCAATTCATTCGCCTCATGCTCTGAATCATGTCGAACCTCTTCAAGGAGTTGGTCTTTTGCTTCTTCAGATGTCATCCCCGAAACTTCCTCAAGTCGGACTCGAAGAGTGTCTCGCTCTTTAGAAAACTCCTCCCTATCTTGTTCCAAAACCGCAGTCTGGCTGTCAATTTCGCTACGAAGGGTATCGAGTTTTGTCTCGCGGATCGATAACTGATCCATCATCTGGTCGAGCCCATCTTCACGTTTTGCTATTCGAGCTTGATCACGTCTTAACTCTTCATGAGCAACGGAAACTTCTGCTTCAAGTTCTTTACGGTGTTTTGCTGCAGATCTCTCTGACTCAAGCTCGATTTTTTGTTTTATAGAATCGCCTTCAATTTTTGCAGCCGAAATTATCTGATCCGATTCCTTTTTCGCCATTCTGAGCGTGCCACCAGTCATTGCTCTGAGCAAAAACCAACCGATAGCCACTCCTGCTATTAAACTTCCCACGCCAATTCCAAGTTGTAGCAATATGTTTGCAATCATTAATATATCTGTGGAAGACCACAGCCTTTTAACAAGGTGTGAAGCCAATCCTTAGATGAAATCCAATCGTACAATCAACATTACAAAGGTGTAACGAAGAGACAAATAATTGGTTATCTAGAACTACGTAGGTGTATCAACACTCCCACTCTCTGTTGGTTTTTCTTAAAAACCGTTTTTATGTGCGTAATACACGTAGTTCAATACCAAAATCAATCTATCAACCGCATATCCTCTTTTGGGGGATTGTTTTGCAGTTGCCAGCCAAATGACTGGTACGATCGGCTTTCCAAATGGACTAGCCGAGAAAACTGTGTTGCCTCAAACAGTTTGGGGCAACTTCTGTAAGAATATGTAGTATTCCAAAGTAAGGCCTCTTCGTCAAGTAGAATACCTCGTACAAAAGCTCCTATGCCTCATTTTTTTTATTGGTTTTTACGGTTCAGTATCCTGAACCCCATATGCATCCGTTTAGTTGGCGCAGCATCAAGGCGTCATAGAGATTTGTACATCCGCTCTGGCTACATTGCTATTCTTGCAACGGTTCTAATCTTTGGACTTCTAGCGATAACTTCAGGCGGGCGATTTTCACTTCGTGAACTTGCTGCTGGAAGTGCTGGGGTATTCTCAATCCTTGCTCTGTTACAACTACTATTCATTTGTGTGCTTACACCAGTCTTTATGGCAGGCGCTATCTCAAAGGAAGCCAACCCCCAAACTTGGGACATTGTGCTCACCACTCCTCTGTCGCCATTACAAATAATTCTTGGTAATATATTTGGTCGTCTCTTTTTTATACTTGCGTTACTCGTTGGAACGCTTCCTATTATGATTGTGACGCAATTTTTTGGGGGTGTACCGCTTAGCACCATTTTATTCACTCAACTCGTTGCAGGCATGCTCGCGCTTGTCGTTGCATCTATCGCTATTGGAATGAGCGTAACAAGAACTGCTGGCCGGAAAGCTGCTGTAAGTTTTTTCGTAATAACAGTACTGTATTTATTAGTGACATTCGCAATTGATCGTGGGATAAGAGAACCCGTTTCTTTCGGGTCTGGAGCTTCTTGGACTACTATTCTCACACCATTCAATCCATTCCTTGTTCTAGAAGCACTCTTAAAACCCTCAATGTATGTTGTTCCAGAAACGAGCATTCTTCCTTGGCCACTTGGGTGGGTTATGACACATCCGGTTGCTGGGTGGTCATGGCTAACGCTTCTACTTAGTGGGATTGTCATTTCTTGGTCCTCTCTTCAAGTGAGAAAAATGGGCGACCGCTCTGCAAAAGGAACTTTCTGGAAACGTCTGTTTCAACAGGAAATTGGCGATCGAGATGCACGCGCAGTTTCTGGAAACCCAATTTCATGGAGAGAACGAGTAACACGACACCGCAATATCGGTTCACTACTGGGTAGGTGGGGATTTGTCGCTATATGCTCTTTGGCATGTATCATTTTGACCACTTTGTTTTTAACAACGATGATATCTGGCGATTTCTACCGGAATTCGATTCTGTTTCTTGTGATTGGAGAATTTTTGATTGTGACATTTTCAGCAATTTCACTTTCTGCCTCTGCGATTGCAAAAGAACGCGAAGATGGCTCACTTGACTTATTACTCACAACTTCAATTACGCCAAGGATGTACCTTGGCGGAAAAATGAGAGGACTGGTATTACACCTGTTGCCAATGGCGCTTGTTCCCTGCATCACCATGATGGTAGTTGGGCTGATCGTTCTAGCCGCTCCAACTATTTCCGTTGTCTCAGATGTATTAGTTCAACCAGCATATAACAATCTCACTGCTGTTAACTTTCCAGTGCCACTCGCGATATTTTCATCCTCTCTATTATTTCCAGTTGTCTTTATTCCCTACATCATGTTCTGCATGACACTCGGACTCCTTTGGTCAGTAAGAAGCAAAGGAACTATAGGCGCAATAATAACGACTCTAATCTTTGTTTTTGTAATCACCGCTGGTTTAAATATGTGTCTTATTCCAGCACAATCATTGGGGTTTCTAGGTAGCTTCCCCAGTGCAATTTCTCCACTAAATGATGTAATTTCAACCCTCAACGCATCTATCCTTATTCATCCAACAGTTCAATCCAACGGTGTTGCCAATGCAAATATATCCATGGGAATCGCATCGATAATTTCAGGATTACTCTGGTCTTTGATGTGCTTAGGATTGTTGCGAAGCATGTCCTCTTCGTTCGTTGTTACTGTTCGTCGTCTTGCAGGGATTAATTAGCTGATCTAGCAACTTAAGCCCAACACTAGCAAAACTGTAACGGTCCTAAGGCAAAACTTAATATCCGCCGCTGCGCATCACATTCAAACTGTCTGGGAATGGATACGTGGCAAATACTCCAGTAGGTGCAAGTTCCCACATCCGAACAGATGGATAAATATCTCCACGATATCCAGCATCGAAAATCGTATCAAGCACTGCTTCGAAACTTGGTTCATTGCCTTCGCTATCGACAAGCCTATTCGATTTTGCACCTAGAAAGCTTACGCTCGCACAAGGCATTCTGTCCCACCGTGTTTCTACCATTTCTGCAACTTTCACGAATCCGGTATGCAAATCATCAAGGGTGTATGCATCGCGATTCAATGGACGAAGAAGTGCAAAGACCTTAACGTCATCCATATCGTACTTAAGTACTAGGACTTTGTCGGGTGATAACTCTGCATAACCACGAGCATATTTCGTAATACTTTCGTTATCCCACTGACTCGTTGGCAACATTTCGCCAAGGGCGCTAATGATTCCATGGCTATTGTCAACAGGGTTCACCCCACAAATCAACGTTCGGTATCTTCGGGTCATCATGTCAGCAAGTAAGTACTGCCCCCATTGAACGCGTATTCGATGCCGTTCTGGGCAGGCTTTTCTTGGATCACCACTTGGCATAATCACTAAGCGATTTGCTTGTCGATCTGCTTCCATAAGCACATCACCATCGCCTTCGTAAATTCTTGGTCTAGATTCGGTATGTGGTTTTGCTGTCATGATGGACTCCTTCGCTTTACACTAACAGTGCTGCAGGGTTTTCAATCAGTTCTTTAAGATTCTTTAAGTATTTTGCTGCCATCGCGCCATCTATGACCCTGTGGTCTAAACTTAACGTTGCGGACATTTCATTACCAACAACCAATTCGCCACTACGAACAACTGGTTTTTCAATTGCCGCGCCAACTGCAAGAATTGCGCTATTTGGTGGATTAATAATTGCTGTAAAGTTATCTACACCAAACATTCCCAAATTGGAAATAGTGAATGTTGTATCTCCCATTTCTTCTGGTGACAATCCGGTTTCACGTGCTTTCTTTGATAAATAAGCGGATTCTTGGCTAATAGTTCGTAAACTCTTTTGGTCAGCGTTTCGAATTGTTCCAACAACTAGACCACCCCCGCGTTCCTCGGGAAGTGCAATCGCAATTCCAACATTAACTGGTCCATGGTAATGGATGCAATCTCCACCGAAGGACGCATTGAACTCTGGGTTCGTCGCCATCGAAAGTGCACAACATCGAACAATAAAATCATTGACGGAAAGTTTCACGCCAGATTTTAATAACTGTTCGTTCAGGGTTTTGCGCATCTCAAGAAGTGGATCCATGTCAAATGTCATCGTTACTTGATAATGCGGAATCGTTTGTTTTGATTCAACAAGCCGACTTGCAATAATTTGACGCATATTTGAAAGTGGCTCAGATCGGTCTTGTTGCCAAGGTGATGTTGGGGCAAGTGGACCAGCCGCATATACAGGTGTTACAGGATCATTACTCGTAACGACTTCTGTCTGGGCAACCTTTGTCGTTTGAGCCGCAGCGGTTGTTTCACTTGCGATATCGATGAGTTGTAAAATATCTCGTTTTATAATTCTTCCAGATGGTCCACTCCCCTGCACCGAAAGTAAATCGACACCGTACTCTTCAGCGAGACGACGCGCAACTGGACTCACTCGGTGCCCACTCTCGGTCACTTTTGGAATCTTTGGCTTGGGTTCTTCAGGTGAATCGTCAACGACTGCATCATCATCTTCCGTTAACATTGCAATAACGGTACCAACATCGACTTGGTTTCCTTCAGCAACCATGAGTTGTGCCACTTGTCCATCATCAAACGATTGCAGTTCCATAGTCGCTTTATCTGTTTCAATATCTGCAAGTAAGTCGCCTGTGGAAACCTCGTCGCCAACTTGAACATGCCAATGCAAAATCGTTCCGACTTCCATCGTGTCCGAGAGCCGTGGCATTGTGATTTCAATTGGCATACGAGTTCTATCCTTTATG